>NZ_JANSIB010000008.1:0-16375 GCF_047461895.1 Synechococcus sp. R55.8
CCGCGAGGTAAGGACTCCGTCCTGCTGACGGGAAGGGTGGCCCGCGCTCTGTCCACAGGACGAGCGCCGGGAGGATGTCACCATACTCCCCTGCCCAAAGGCAGAGGATTCTGGCTCTTGGTTCCAAGACAGCACTTGCCGTATCGGGTTGCCCCTTTACGACAGCGGTGCCCATCTCCCCAAGCGGGGCAGTTCCCTTCTGCCCTAAGTACCGTTGAAGAGAAAGGGCAAAACCTATTTAGGTTGCTTGCGTAGTCGCCGGACTACCGAGTTTTTTAAGTGGTTGACTACTCTACTACTGGTCTAGAGTACAGCACAAAAGCTGCCGTGAACGGCAGGGCTTTAGACCCAATTCTTTGGTAAAACAATTGCCAGTAAAATGCCAATAAAAGGCTACCCGCTTGCTCGCCTTGCAGGGGCCAACTCAAGCGCTAGACCAAGAGAGCCAAGGTTTTTTTAACTCAGCACAGGTGTCTTTGGGGCAAGGGATCCATCCGACAAGCGCCAACCGACTGCCAGTTGTTTCTAACTGACGGCCACGGGCGACTTAGCGGCAGCAGCAGCGCGATTTTCCTCTTCCTCAGGAGGGACAACGGCAAACTCGATGTGATTGAGCAGGGTGGTCACGAAGGCGAAGAGCAGGAAAGGCAGAGAAATCACCAAAATCAGAGCAATGGTGAGAAAAGCGTAGAGGGGGCTATTCATCAGGGAGAGGGCAGCGGCCAAGCTGGCAAAGATGACAATCAGCCAAACGATGATCTGGCCGTAGATATCTCCAAAGGAGAGGGTGCAGGTGAAGCGGTAGCGGGTGTGGGTGTTCATGGCAGTTCCTCTGGATAGCCTGGATGGTTCGATCCTAAGGACAGATCAAGCCCCATCCTGAGAAATATGTCGAGATTTTAGACGAGAGACGAGGAGATGCCTCTCTTTGCTAAGAAATATCTCAAGAATCGGCTGAGAAAGAGGGGATCCGCCGTCTGGAAGGAGGCAGGATGCTACCCTCAAGATTGGGAACCGTTTCTTGCAGGCAGCAGCCATGTGTATTTGTATTCACTGCTACTACGTGGATCGCTGTACCACCTACCATGCCGTGGAAGCGCAGCATCAGCAACCTCATCTCACACTGACGCCGGATTTTGAGCCGCAGGGCCCCCAGATCAATGTCAATATCCGCAATGGGGGCACCGAGATGGAATGGGATGTGGTGGGCTGCCAGAGCTTTCGCGAGGAACGGAACAAATGGGCGCGACTTCGTCCCTATGAGGCGGTTCCCACGTAAGATCCAAGAGCGGCCTGGATTTCCAGGGAGTTTCTTGCCCGGCCAGGTTAGAACTCTTCAGTTTGGCAGTTCGGCTCTCCCAGTCTGAGAGGTTTGATGGGGGCTGGAGAGGTTTTTGTCGAGTTTCGAGAGATTGGAAGACTATGATGCTGGCCTCAAGCCCTACAGCGCTGCCAGTGGATGCCCGTCAACAGGTGAGCCAATTCATGCAGCGCCTACAAGATGACATCTGTGCCCGTCTGGAGGCCCTAGACGGAAAAGCCAAGTTTCGGGAAGACCGTTGGGAACGCCCTGGAGGAGGGGGCGGGCGCTCGCGGGTCATTCAGCAGGGAGACGTGTTTGAGCAGGGGGGAGTCAATTTTTCCGAGGTGTTCGGATCCCATCTGCCCCCTTCGATTCTGAAACAGCGTCCAGAAGCGGCAGGGCATCCTTTCTACGCCACAGGCACCTCTATGGTGTTGCATCCTCGCAACCCCTATGTGCCGACGGTACACCTGAACTATCGCTATTTCGAGGCGGGGCCGGTTTGGTGGTTTGGGGGCGGGATGGATCTCACCCCCTATTACCTGTTTGAGGAGGATGCGGCCCATTTTCACCGCACCCTCAAGGCAGCCTGTGACCGCTTGGATCCCGTCTACTACCCAGTTTTCAAGATCTGGTGCGATCGCTACTTTTTCCTACCTCATCGCGGCGAGGCGCGCGGCGTTGGCGGCATTTTCTTCGACTATCAGGATGAACGCCCTGGGCTGCTCTATCGGCCTGAAGGCCAGGCGGAAGGGGATCCCGAACAACTGGCTTCTGAGCCACCATCGTTACAGGTGCGGGTGGGATCCCGCAGTTGGGAACATCTTTTCCAGTTGGTGCAAACCTGTGGCGACGCCTTCTTGCCGGCCTATGTGCCGATTGTGGAGCGGCGGCAGGGGATGGAATGGGGGGAGAGAGAACGGCAATTCCAGCTCTATCGTCGCGGGCGCTACGTGGAGTTCAACTTGGTCTATGACCGCGGCACGATCTTTGGACTCCAGACCCAGGGCCGCACCGAGTCGATCTTGATGTCTTTGCCGCCATTGGTGCGCTGGGAATATGGCTACGAGCCCCAGCCGGACACGTGGGAAGCTAAGCTCTACCAGGTGCTCCGCCAGCCCCAGGATTGGGCGTAGGCCGGCCATACCCCGTCTCTGCTTCTGAGGATCCGTGGCGTGTTTTCTCCTTTCCCCCTCACCTACCGCGTTCAGCCCCCCCGACAGGGCGGCTTAGGACCCGCGCCTGCGTTGGTAATGCTGCACGGGATCGGCAGCCACGAGGGGGATTTGTTCCAGTTGGCCCCCTATCTCGATCCTCGGTTGGCGGTGATCAGCTTGAGAGCCCCTATTCCTTGGAGTGGAGGCGGGTTTGCCTGGTTTGAAATGGCCTGGACACCGGAAGGGCTGGTGGGGGATCCCCAGCAAGCGCGCAATAGCCTCCAGCTCCTGAGCCGCTTTCTAGAACAGACGCTGCCCAGTGGGATCCCGGATATTGCCTTGGATCCCAGCCAGGTGTATTTGCTGGGGTTCAGCCAGGGGGCGATCATGAGCCTGTACTTGGCTCTGACCCAGCCGGAGAAGCTGGCGGGGGTGGTGGCAATGAGTGGGCGCCTATCTCCAGAGATCCTGGCCGAGGCGGTGGAGCCGGAGCGGATGAAACACCTGGCCATCTTGGCAGTTCATGGCACTGCCGATGCTGTTTTGCCGATTGCTTTTGGCCGTCAGATCCGGGATTATTTTGCCCCGCTGCCACTGAACTTTACCTATCGCGAGTACGAGATGGGCCATGAAGTTTCCCCGGAGAGCCTGCGGGATATTCAGGTGTGGTTGCAAAACCTGTTGGATAGGAGAGATTCGGAAGTGAAAACCTGAAGAAGTTTGACCCAATTGGGATGACCCTAATTCAGGTGTTGAGCAAGGCTGTGCAGCACTTAGCAAGCTCCTCAATGGCACAGCTCCGGTTCTCGCCATCTTCAGGGTTTCGAGGGGCAAGTGATAGGGATCCCTGCCCCATTCAGTTTTCCGGCTCTCCTTCGGGTTCGGATGTCAGAATATGGTGATTAATTGTTAAAGCGTTAAAGCCGGGCAGAATGAGCACTTAGTACCGATGCTCCCCTACCCAGAGGCCGACCAATGCTGCCTTGCCCCAGGGATCCACTTTCACTTCTGCCCGCGTGGCTTCAGGGTAACGCCGAATATCTTCTTCCAAGGCATCTCCAGCTGCTTCGGGAATAAAAAATTCTTCGATTCCCAACTTGAGCTGCTGCCCGTCAAACCAGCCTCGCAGCACTTTCTCTTCAGGCTGCAAATCTTTGGGCATCTCCCGGCTGACACCGATTGCTCGCCAAGGTTGAGTGGGATCCCCTTCGGGGGGAGCTAAGCGCAGATAAAGGATCCCTGGCGTCTCCAAATCAGGTAACCAACCCGGCAGTTGCTCTAGGGTGGAGCGTCGAGCGACGACGTAGCCCAAGGTCACGTACCGGCCCCGCAAAAGGTCATAGGGATCCACGGGGGCCGTTTGCAGGTAGATCGTGGTTCCGACAGCAAGAGTCAGCGCTTGCCGAGACGGTATCAGCAGAACGATACCCAGTTGCAGCAGGAGGGGTAGCCAAAACCGCCATTTGGGCAGGGATCCCTTCTGAGAAAGATTCGACGGGCTAGCCATAGCAGCCAGAGAGAGTGACCTCTCTCTTATGGCACAGGTTTGCCAATCCCGGACAGAAGCGGGTAGAAGTGCCCCACTGGCCCCTGCCCTGACCCGATGGCCAAAGGATGTCGCAGCGCTTCTGTTACATAGGCTTTGGCCGCCACTGTGGCCGCCAAGGGATCCCTGCCCCAGGCCATCTGCGCCGCAATGGCCGCCGAGAGGGTGCAGCCGGTGCCGTGGGTGTGGCGGGTGGGGATCCGCTCTGTTTTCAGCACTTCCAGTCGCTCGCCATCGAACCACACATCCACCCCCTGCAGTTCCCCCGGCATACCCCCACCTTTGACCAACACCGCTCCACAGCCCAGGGTGCGAATCTGCTGAGCCGCCGTTTGCATATCCGCCAGGGACTGCAGCTGCAGCCCCGTTAAAATTTGCGCCTCATAGCGATTGGGGGTCAGCACCTGGGCCAAGGGGATCAGCCGCTCGCGGATGGCCTGAATGGCTTCATCTGCCAGCAACTTTGCTCCCGTGCGGGACACCATCACCGGATCCACCACCAGAGGCCGCAACGCCCAGCGCTCCACCTGACGGGCTACCTCCAGCACGATCTCGGCATTCAGCAACATGCCCGTCTTGATCCCTTGCACCCCGATGTCCTGCACCACAGCCTCGATTTGGGCGGCTACGGCTTCGGGGGGCAGCGCATCCACCCGGCTCACCCCAAGGGTATTCTGGGCGGTCACGCAGGTCAGGGCAGAGGTACCGTGTACCCGTTGGAAAGCAAAGGTGCGCAGATCCGCTTGGATCCCTGCTCCCCCACCACTGTCGGATCCAGCGATGGTGAGGGCGACAGGGGGGTGCTGCTCGGCCAGCAGTGGAGCCGGAGTTGGTTCAGATGCAGAGACAGACATTGGCCAAACGACAAAAATGGGCAAGGGTACCGATAGCCATTTCCATCAATCAATATGAACCATCTCTTTAACGTAGCAATGAAACTGTTGGTTCTCGATTGGTCTGAGACCACTGGGGTATTGGGAAAACTCTTGCAGACGTCTGTCAAGAAGCTGACTAAGAGTGAGTTGTCCTAGTCTAAATCCGAGTAGCCCTCATCAGTGGTGGCGACCACCTCAACCCAGGCTCTATCCCCCTCCACCGCCGTCAAGCTCCAGCGCAGAAGCCGAGCCGGCTGGCCCAGCTCCCGGTCAACTTGCTGACAGAGGGATTGCTCCAGTTGCGGGGCAGAGAGAGGCGAGCTCAACGGCAGAGATAGGTGCAACAAATGCAACTTCACAGGAGTCGAGAACTGATCTCGCCAAGGAAACAGACTTACTTTCGATAACTTCTAACACTAAGAATCCAACAATATACAATATAAACTAATGTAGTATTTTCAGATTAGGCTGAGACAGCCGGGCTACTGAGAAAAACCTTTTGGGCCCCTGCATTATTGCTCCGCAACGCTATTGCTCCGCAACGCTGACGCGAAGACGCGACCAAGGTTTTAGTTGTGGGTACAGTGTCCTAGTTTGAATCGAAATGACTACAACACCTACTAACAAGTAGACCTGAACAGAAATCCGGCACGGTTAGGAGCCAAACTGCAAACGGTAAACCTCTTCCTCTTGATCGGTCTCCACCTCCAAATCGGAGGTAGCATAGGCTACACACAGCAGCACAAACCCTTGGGCCTGCAGTTCTGGGCCAATCCCCATTGCCTCTGTCTGAGTCACAGATCCCGACTTCAGCCGCCCCGCACAGGTGGTGCAAACCCCCGCCTGACAAGAGGAAGGTAGCTCTATCCCGTGTTCAAGAGCAGCTTGTAGAAGCGTCTGATCCGCAGAGGCGGGGAAGCGGTAGGTTTGGCCGCGGTGATGAAGGGTTACTTGATAAGCCGTAGCAGACATCAGGAACGGGCTCCCGACGGAGTACGGGTCACCGTCAGAGACTGTGGCTGGCGCATTTTCTTCACCAGAGCCTGGATCTTTTTGGCTCCTTCCTTTTGCAGGTCGGCGATGTAGTGGCCTTTGAGCTGCTCTGCCTCGGCTTCATCGGAGAAGGGGCCGTAGTAGTAGGTACAGTCCTCGGTGGTGATCTCGATCCAGACCGATAGGCCGCGCAGCTTATCCAACAGATTGGCCAAAAGGTTGCTCACGGGATCCATCCCCCATTATCAAGTCTAGCAATCATTGGATGTCCTTTTGCAATCCCCTAGATTCTACTACTTTTATTGACGATTTGTTGAGGAATGTATCAACCTCAGGGCGTTTGAGGTGGTGGGGAGAGCGCTGCCGGTGGATTTCGTAGAGGGCAATGCCGGCGGCCACAGAAGCATTCAAGCTTTCAGTACGGCCTGCCAAGGGAATGGACAGCAGTTGGTCACAATGGCGCTGTGTGAGCAGGCTAATCCCTTCCCCCTCGGATCCCACCACCAAGGCAATGGGCCGTTGAAAATCGGCTCTATAGATGAGGTCAGTCCCTCGGCTGGTGGTGCCATAAACCCAAAACCCCTGCTCTTTGAGGTATTCCAAAGCCCGATTCAAATTCACCACCCGCGCCACCGGCAAGGTGGAGAGGGCTCCCGCCGCTACCTTCATCACCGTCGAGGTTACCCCTGCTGCCCGCCGTTGTGGGATCACCATCCCCTGCATGCCAAAAGCCTCCACACTACGGGCAATGGCTCCCAAGTTATGGGGATCCTGGATCCCGTCTAGGACTACCAGCACTGGATTGGGGCTGGCCTGCCGGCTTCTTTCCACCAAATCCTCCAGGGCCACGTACTGATAAGGCGTGGCTTGGGCAGCGATACCCTGGTGGTTGGCGCCAGCCGTGAGGGCGTTCAGCCGCTTTGGAGACACTTCGTCGATAACGGTGCCCCGCGCTTTGGCTTCTTCCAACAGAGACAAAAATTGGGGGCTGTAGCGCAACTTCGGCAAGATCCAAACCCGATTGAGGGTGGCTTGACTTTTCAAAGCAGCCAGTACTGTCTGGCGACCGTAGATGATCTCTTGCTCCAGCTCGGTCTCCGGATTCCCGTCGGCCTGAGGCTGAACTTCCCCTGGCAAGATCCCTGTCTCGCCAGTGGAGAGGCCGGGATCCAGCTCGCCTACTGGTTGAGGAGCCATCTTGCCTTGGGGCCACTGCCGTTGCGCGTCGCGACGGATGGGCTTCACTGGAGCCTCTCGAAGGGCAAGCTTGGGATCCCCGTCTCGGCGTTTGGGCCGCTGTACCCGCTTGCTAACGGATTGCCCTGCCCTTCGCGGCTGCAGTTTGCCCGAGCGAGACAGCCGTGAAGCAGGTTTGCGCTGAGAAGTCTTGGGCATGGGCGTGGAAGATGGAAAGACGGAAAGACTATCCTAACCTTCCCACTCGCCTAGGGTCTCAGCCAAAACATCAGTGAGGGCGAGGATATGGCGCAGCCGTTCGGGATTGGCCAGGTAGAGATAGCCCAGAACTGTTTCCAGGCCGCTGGCGTTTTGGTAATCGGCCAGAGGCAGATGCCGGGGTGGGCGACCGCAGCCATTGCGACCCCAGCGGACAATTTCCTGCTCTTCGGGGTTGAGATGGGGCAACAGGGCCAACAGCAGCTTAGCCTGAGCCGAGCCGCGCACCCGCCTCACCACCTGCTGATGATAGCGCTCCAGTCGATCCGGAGGAAATAGCCGTTGCCGCCGCACATGCAGTTCGTAAATGGCGTCTCCCAAGTAGGCCAAGGCTGCGGGCGATAGGCGGCGAATCTCGGCCAAGGAGGGCCTTTCGGAAGTGGGCTCGAACAGCAGATCGTTCACAGCAGCTCACGAAAGATAGGCAGAAAAAATGTCTAGAACCGCTGTCATCGGCTCATTGCAGGATTCAGTCCATGCTAAGACAAGCTTCCTCTGGTCTGCTAGCCTGACTCGCGCTCTTTCCCCCCTTGCAGGTGATTTGGATCACGAGGCCCAGAGAGAAAAGGTGCTATCGAGTAGACAGGGCAAAGCCGGTTAAGGGGCTGATGTTATGAGCCTTGAAAAGCCAGTTGGAGTTACTGCCAAGAATCTGGAGAGCAAAATCCAAGAAATTGTGGGTGAGCTGGCCAGCGATCAGCGTGAAAGGCTGGAAGGTAAGGCCGAGCAAACAAAGGCAGCCACCCACCCTGGAGTCGAGGATGCTCGAGAAGCGATTAAAGACGTTGTGGATGATCCAACGGATGGCCAATAGCTCCAGTTAAGATGCGGGGACAAGGAGATCTGCATTCAGCAAAAGCAGGTAGGCGACGACCGCCCCCCCCATACCCCCTACCAAAAAGCCGGCAGCCAATTCGCTCCAAGATTGGGATCCCCCTACCGGCCCTATGTTGCGCTGCGAAGTGACAGTGCCGTAGAGAGAAAGGGCCGCCGTCAGAATCAAGATCAGGCCACAGGCTCCCAAAAAGCCGCTCAGCAGACCGATGGGCTCGTTGCGCAGCGGCCCCAGCTTGGCAAAGGGGCCGACCAGCCAATAGCCGTGGGCCATACCGATTTCCAAGCCCCGCCAAATGGAACTCAATCCCGGTCGGTTGATGGGCAGCCAGTCGATCAACAGCCGGACAACAGGCGCGTGGTTGATCGGCGTCCAGAGATCCCCAATTTGCGGATCTCCCTCAGGGACGGTGACGTATCCCTTATTCATGTTCAACCTATTCAACGGAGCAGGATCGGCATTGGGTTCGACCATTTCAGCAACTCTGTGTCCGGTTCAAGAGAGGATGGAAAAAAGCCTAAAAAAGCAGGGATCCCACCGGGCGTAGGTTGCGCTGGGGATCCCTGGCCTACACTCAGAACGTCAAAATGTCGGGGAAGAAGCGATTGATCTCGATGAACAGGGCAAAAACAAAGCTGGAAAACAGGATAAACGCCACCGGAGCAGTGGTGAGAAACTTGGTGAAATCAGCCATAGACGCCTCTCAAAAGTTAAATAAATCGAGTTAGAAAGCCGGGCTCAGCTCCTCAGCGGGGGGAGATGGGCACAGCCGCTTCCGGCTCTCGAATTTCGCCGCTGGCAATTTCCTTAAAAGCAGCAGCAGGCCAAGCCAAAGCCGTGAGGAAGCACCGCAGCGCCAGCGGTACATCGATCAGGCTTTCTTTCATCTCGGGGCTATCCTCATCCCGAACCGCGATGAGGTAAGAACGCCCGGCCCAGCCCAGCCAACCGGCGATATAGAGGAAAAGCAGGCCAGGGATGAGAAACTCGCCCGCATGGTTCAACCGACCATCTGTAACCAGGTGGGGCAGGCCCTCTTCGCCGCAGAGCAGCTTGCTGTAGCGCTCAAAGCGCTTGCTGGTTTGGGCCAGCTTTTGCTGGTAGACGGGAGCCATAGCAGGGCTGGCGTTGAGGATCTTCTCCTCTAGGCTGCTCAGGCGTTCGTTCATCAGAGCCTGAAAAGCGGGAACTTCGCTGCAAGGTTTCAGACCGATCAAGGGCTCTGCCTGCACAGATTGGGCGAGGCCAAGCGCAATGCAAAGGGCCAAAAGAAGGCTTAAAAAGGTTCGCATAGCAGGATGTGTCCTTGAGGTAGGGGTCTAAGATCTGTCCAAATGCTAAGGGATGCTAAGTGCAGCAACAGGCACCAAACGGTTAGTATCATACTCCTGAGCGCCTCGCCCCGACGGATCCCGGGTTTTAGCTCACACAATTCTTAATTCAAGTATCTCAAGTATCCCAAAGCTCTCCTATCCCTTTTGCCCAGCCTGCTCTCCCATGCCCTGCGCCCTTGCCATCGAAACCAGTTGTGACGAAACGGCTGTGGCTGTGGTGACGGCGGATGTGGCCTGGCCGGGGTTTGCCCCGCGGCAGCTCAGCTCGGTGGTGGCCAGCCAAATCGACCTCCATGCGGCCTACGGGGGCGTGGTGCCGGAGGTGGCCTCACGGCAGCATGTGGAAACTCTGCCCTTTGTGCTAGAGGCTGCTCTGCAGCAGGCCGGATTGGAGGTGGCCGAGGTAGATGCCATTGCCGTAACTTGTGCGCCGGGCCTGGTGGGATCCCTGCTGGTGGGGCTGATGGGGGCCAAGACCCTGGCTTTGCTTTACGACAAGCCCCTGATCGGGGTGCATCATCTGGAGGGCCATCTCTTCAGCGGCTTCTTGGCAGAGCCCGATCTGCGCCCCCCCTGCCTCTGCCTTTTGGTATCGGGAGGCCATACCAGCCTGATTTGGATGAAGGACTACGGACAGTACCAGACGGTGGGTCGCACCCGCGACGATGCTGCCGGCGAAGCGTTTGACAAAGTGGCGCGGCTGCTGGGGCTGGGCTATCCGGGGGGACCGCAGATTGACCGCTGGGCTCAGCAGGGGGATCCGCAGCGCTTTCCCCTGCCCGAGGGCAAAGTGGAGCATCCCTACGACACAAGCTTCAGCGGCCTGAAAACGGCGGTGTTGCGCCTAGTCCAGCAGTTGCAGCAGCAAGGCCAGGAGTTGCCCATTGCCGACATTGCCGCCAGCTTCCAGGCCTGTCTGACCCATGTGCTCACCGAAAAGGCAGTGGCCTGCGCCGAGGCGCTGGGCCTCTCGACGCTGCTGCTGACGGGAGGGGTGGCTGCCAATCGGGAGCTGAGGGCCCGCCTCACAGAAGCAGCCCGGCAAAGGGGGTTGCGGGTGGTGATCCCGCCTCTAGCCCTCTGCACCGACAATGCCGCCATGATTGGGGCAGCTGGGCTCTGCCACTGGCTGCGGGGGGAGGTCTCGCCGCTGGAGCTGGGGGTAGCCTCGCGCATGCCCCTAGAAGGGATCCCTTCCCTCTACATGGATGGGGGCGGAGCTCACAGAGAAGAACAGACGGGATCCGCCGCCCTCTGACGTTGCCTCACCTCAAGGTAGATGAGCAGCGCGTTGATGTCGGCGGGGTTGACACCGCCGATGCGGGCCGCCTGGCCCACGGTTAGCGGGCGCACCGCCGAGAGCTTATCCCGCGACTCTTTGGAGAGGGTGGGGATGGAGTGGTAGTCCAGATCGGGGGGCAGAGGGCGGTGGTACTGCTTGCTCACCTGCTCAATTTGGCTTTGCTGCCGCTGGATGTAGCCGCTGTATTTGACGGCAATTTCCGCTGCTTCCTGCTCAAAGGGATCCAGCTCCGCATCCCCCAGCCCCAGTTCCAGGAGATCGGAGTAGTGAATCTGGTTGCGGCGCAAGATCTCGGCCAGGGTGGCGGATCCCTTGATCCCCTGCCCCGTCAGTTGGCTCAGTTGGATGCCGGCCAGGTCGTGGGCCTTCACCCGCTGCGTTTCCAGGCGCTCGATTTCTGCGGCAATGCGCGCTTGCTTGGCTTGGAACAGGGCCCAGCGCCGGTCATCGATCAAGCCCCATTCTCGCCCCAGGGGGGTGAGCCGTTGGTCGGCATTGTCGGAGCGCAGGATGAGGCGGTATTCGGAGCGGCTGGTGAGCATGCGGTAGGGCTCCCGCAGTTCTTTGGTGCAGAGATCGTCGATGAGGGTGCCGATGTAGCTGGACTCCCGCGGCAGGGTGACCAGGGGCTTGCCTTGAACCAGGCGGGCGGCGTTGATCCCGGCTATGAGCCCCTGAGCTGCCGCCTCTTCGTAGCCGGTGGTGCCGTTGATCTGGCCGGCGCAAAACAACCCCTGCACCTTTTTGGTCATCAGAGTGGGGTAGAGCTGGGTGGCCGGCAGATAGTCGTATTCCACCGCATAGGCGGGGCGCAGCATGACACACTTTTCCAGACCCGGCAGGGAGCGCAACATCTGGATCTGGATTTTCTCCGGCATGCCGGTGGAGAACCCCTGGATGTAGAGCTCCGGCAGATCCCGCCCTTCCGGTTCGATAAAAATCTGATGGCTTTCCTTGTCGGAAAAGCGGACAATTTTATCTTCGATGCTGGGGCAATAGCGGGGCCCTTTGGCCTCCACCCAGCCGCCATAGACAGGGGTTTCGTGGAGATTTTCCCGGATGATGCGGTGGGTCTCTGGGGTGGTGCGGGTCAAGTAGCAATCCATCTGCTCCCTTGGCACCCACACCTCGGGGTCGAAGCTAAACCAGCGCACATCGGGATCCCCCGGTTGCCGCTCCATGACCGAAAAATCCACGCTGCGCCGATCCACGCGGGCAGGGGTGCCGGTTTTCAGCCGGCCCGTTTCAAAGCCCAGTTGGCGCAGGGTGTCGGTCAGCCCTTCCACGGCAAATTCCCCTGCCCGTCCGGCAGCTTGCCAGTGGCGACCAATCCAGATGCGCCCCCCCAAAAACGTACCGGTGGTCAGGATCACCGCCCGACAGCCGAAGATGGTGCCGAAATGGGTGACCACGCCCACCACCTCGTCGTTGCGCCCCAACACCAAATCGGTGACAGTGCCCTCGCGAATCGTCAGGTTAGGCTGGTTTTCCACCACCGAGCGCATCACCCGCGCATATTCCCTTTTGTCGGTTTGCGCCCGCAGCGCCCACACCGCCGGCCCCCGCGAACGGTTGAGCACCCGCTTTTGCAAATAGGTGCGGTCGGTAACTTTGCCCATCTCGCCGCCGAGAGCATCGATTTCGTGCACCAGCTGCGATTTGGCCGGGCCGCCGACGGCAGGGTTACAGGGTTGCCAGGCGATCTTGTCCAGATTCAACGTCAGCATGAGGGTGTTACAGCCCAGCCGCGCTGCTGCCAACGCTGCCTCGCAGCCGGAGTGCCCCCCGCCGACCACCACCACATCGTAGTGATCGAGAAAATCAATGCTGTCCCGTCCAACTCTGAGCATAGGGTGGCAATTCCAAAATGAATAGCCGGGATCCCCGGTCTTTTAATTTTCAGGTTATTTCAGCTCGCTTATCCAGCTTAGCGATGGCGGCAACGGATAGGGTTATTTGCGACCGGCCTGAGGCAGGCAGAGCAGTAGGGAAAGTTTTCTGTTGCCCTGGGAAATAAAGTTGGGTAGAGGCTCAGTTCCCAGCCTAAGTCACCTGATTGAAGAGTTGAAGAGACCTCAGGGCGCTGGGATCAGCTCCCCCAAGGCTGCCGATAGCAGGGGATCCCAGAGGAAAGGGCAGAGTCGCCCAAGGGATGTTGCGGCTCATACAAACACCAGACAGCCCGCCTGAGAGAGCCAAGCACCGATTCCATTATCCTCAACCGGATCTAATCCAGACTATTTTAGTCGGGTTTAGTTGACGCGGCAGATTGCGGGTGATAAGATTCCCCCCAACGATAGGTAAGTTCAATCCAGCGCCCACCCTTTCCTTCACCTTGAGGCTGCCCATGTCCCAAACTCTTTCCGAACGCCCGCTCAGCCCTGCCGATTCCCCGTTGGCCTCTGCCTTGCACAGCTCCAAGGTGGGCTTCAGCCGTTTGCGCTGTCGGGAGTGTGGCGCCGAGTATGAGCCGGTCGCCAAGCATGTTTGTGAGCTGTGTTTCGGCCCCCTGGAAGTGGTTTATGACTACGACTGGCTGAAGCACAGCGTCAGCCGGCAGAGCATCCAAGCTGGGCCGCTGTCTATCTGGCGCTATCGGCCTTTTCTGCCGGTGACTTCTGAAAAGCCCATCGATGTGGGCACCGGCATGACCCCGCTGGTTAAGGCGGAGCGGCTGGGTCGGCGGCTGGGGTTAAAAAATCTTTACATCAAGAACGATGCCGTCAACATGCCCACCCTTAGCTTCAAGGATCGGGTGGTGTCGGTGGCGCTGACCCGCGCCAAGGAGCTGGGTTTTACCACCGTTTCCTGCGCCAGCACGGGCAATCTGGCCAACTCCACCGCTGCTATTGCCGCCCACGCCGGCCTGGACTGCACCATCTTCATCCCGGCGGACTTAGAAGCGGGCAAAGTGCTGGGATCCCTGATTTACAACCCCACCGTTATGGCTGTAGAGGGCAACTACGACCAGGTGAATCGCCTCTGCGCCGAGGTGGCGGATCGCTACGGCTGGGGCTTCGTCAATATCAACCTGCGCCCCTACTACTCGGAAGGCTCCAAAACCCTGGCCTACGAGGTGGTGGAGCAACTGGGCTGGCAACTGCCGGATCAGGTAGTGATCCCGCTGGCCTCGGGATCCCTGTACACCAAGGTTTACAAAGGCTTCCAGGAGTTTGTGAAGGTGGGGCTGGTGGCGGATAAGCCGGTCACCTTCCACGGCGCCCAGGCGCAGGGATGTTCGCCCATTGCCCAAGCCTTCCGCGAGGGACGGGATTTTGTCACTCCGGTTAAGCCCAATACCATCGCCAAGTCCATCGCCATCGGCAACCCTGCCGACGGGATCTACGCCCTGGAGATCGCCCGCAGAACCGGCGGCCAGATCGAGACGGCTGCCGATCCGGAGATTGTTGCCGGCATCAAGCTTTTGGCCGAGACCGAAGGCATCTTCACCGAAACCGCCGGCGGCACCACCATTGCCGTGCTCAAACGCCTAGCAGAGTCCGGCCAACTTGATCCCGAGGCGGTTACAGTAGCCTACATTACCGGCAACGGTCTGAAGACCCAGGAGGCGGTTCAAGCCCACGTAGGCCATCCGCTGGTGATCTCGCCCAGGCTGGAGAGCTTTGAACAGGCTTTGGAGCGGGCCCGCACCCTGGAGCGGCTGGACTGGCAGGAGGCATCAGTATGAACTCGGTTTGCAGGGAAGACCCTCTCCATTGCCTCTTAACAGAATCTTAATGAAGAACTGTTAAGATCCCTGGCGTAGACCTATTGGCTCAGGAGCTTTGCACAATGCCTATCTTTCCTTCTGTTCAACGCCTTGTTCGCCGTTGGATCCCGTTGGCGGCTGTAGTGGCCCCACTTGTCTTTGCTCCTGCGGCCCAGCCTCAAGGGCTAAACACCATTGCCGTTGAGCTGGAAACTTTGCCCAGCAGCTACTCGACGCTGGCGGCAGCTTTGCGGGCGACGGGCCTGAATACGGCGTTGGCAGGGCCGGGGCCGTTCACGGTCTTTGCCCCTTCCGATGTGGCCTTTGGGCAACTGCCGCCGGGTACGGTGGAGACGCTGTTGCAGCCGGCCAGCCGGGCTCAGCTCACCCGCATTCTCACGTATCATGTGGTGCCGGGGCGGATTACCTCGTTTGACCTGCGGCCCGGCCAATCGACCACTCTGACCACCTTGGCAGGGCTGCCGCTGCAGGTGCAGGTGGGATCCGATGGCAGCATCCGGGTCAACGGGGCTAACGTGAACCTGGCGGATATTCCAGTTTCCAACGGCGTGATTCACGGCATCGATGGGGTGCTGCTACCCTAGTTTTTTGATGTTGGTTAATGGACGAGGCATTGGGCTATGGCAGTCAAGGTGCTGATTCCCAACACGCTGCGGGCGCTCACCCAGGATCAGGGGGTGGTGAATTGCGAGGGATCCACCATCCGCGAATTGTTGGATGCTTTGGAACAACGCTGTCCGGGGATTAAGGCGCGGCTGTGCGATGAGAAGGGGGAATTGCGCCGCTTCGTCAACTTTTATGTGAACAGCGAAGACATTCGCTTCCTCAAGGGATGTGACACCCCTCTGCAAGATGGGGATGAGGTGAGCATCGTCCCTGCCGTTGCTGGGGGCTGAGGGCTGCCAAGCCTGCCGTGGACGCTGTGGAGTGGTTGAGCCAGCCGGCCCCGCTGGTGGCACCTGCCTTGCTGGGCATGGTTCTGGTGCGGCAATTTGCCGATGGGCTGCAGGTGCGGGCCCAGATCGTAGAGACGGAGGCCTACACGGCTGGGGATCCGGCCTGCCATGCCTACCGCCGCAAGACCCAACGCAACCAGGTCATGTTTGGCCCGCCAGGGCATCTCTACATCTATCGCATCTACGGCCTCTACCACTGTCTAAATATCGTTACCGAGCCAGAAGGGATCCCGGCGGCGGTTCTGATCCGGGCAGCTCAGTTGGATCGCCTGCCAGACTGGATCCCGGCCAACAAACAGAATCAGCCAGCACGGGCGGCGGCGGGGCCGGGCCTGCTCTGTCAAGCACTGCGCATCGACGGATCCCACAACGGCTGGCGGCTAGAGCGGGCGGAAGCCGGCCAGGAAGGCATTTGGCTGGAGGGATCCCCCTCTTGGCAAACGCAGTTGTCCATCGTCCAAACCACCCGCATCGGCATCACCCAAGGAGCCGAGATCCCCTGGCGCTGGTACATTGGTGGACATCCGGCGGTGTCGCGCTATTAGTGGGGGCAGGCGGACAATGCTCGCAGAAGGCAGTGGCTATCGGCAGGGGCTGCCTGGGCTGGTCAGCGGGGTTGTGCTGCTCTTGCTCGGGTTGCCCGCGTTGGCCCAGCCTGTCCCAACTTCTCTAGGACTCTTGACGATGCAAGCCCAGACCCACTCCACCTATCGCACCGGGTTTCAGCGCTGGCGGGCAGGAGAAGCTCAGGGGTTTCAGCACTGGTCAACCCAAGGGATCCGCCTGAACGCCCGAGGGCAATTGGTCTTGGATCCAGAGGGTTTGCGGCAAGAAGTCAGCCTTGAAGAGCCTGAGGTGGCGCTAAGGACTCCGTCCCGCTTACGCGAT
>NZ_JANSIB010000008.1:16475-39092 GCF_047461895.1 Synechococcus sp. R55.8
CGGGGGCGCCCTTTCTATCCCCTTGGCCCCTACTGGGTGGGAGAAGCCACCAGCCCAGCAGTCCCCACCAGCTTCCCTATGGTCGGGGCAATCGCTTCCTGGAATGCCACCACGCCCCCCGGCACCTGGTTGGAACTGTGGATTCGGGCCAAGCTTTCAGACCGCTGGACAAAGTGGTATCACGGCGGGGTATGGGCTGCGGATCCCTTGACTCTGGCCAGCCACTCAGTGCAAGGACAAGGGGATGAGGATGGCAACCTGTACACGGACTTGCTGGTGCTCAAGGATACCCTCAACGGAGCAGAAGCCTTCCAGGTCAGGGTGCGCCTGTTCACGCAAGAGCCAGGCCGTTCTGCCGTTGTGGATCAGGTGGCAGTTGCCATTTCCAACGAGCCGGTCAGGCCCAGCCGCCTATCCCCTGGGGATCCCAGCCGCTGGGGCAAAATCTTGGATCTGCCTTGGTGCTCCCAGATGGTGTACCCCGATGGGGGAGAGGTCTGGTGTAGCCCCACCTCTTTGGCGATGGTGATGGCCTACTGGAAGCGGGATCCCCGCCCCTGTGAGGTGTTGGTGCGCGCAGCAGTGGCCGGTGTGTATGACCGGGTTTACCAGGGCCATGGCAACTGGGCTTTCAACGTCGCCCATGCTGCCGAGCAAGGTTTGTCCGGCGTGGTGGCGCGGCTGGAGAGCTTGGCTCAAGCAGAAGCCTGGATCGCGGCAGGGGTTCCGGTGATCCTCAGCTATGCCTGGGGTGAGGGAGAACTGGAAGGGGCGCCAATTCCCAGAAGCAACGGCCATCTGGCGGTGCTGGTGGGGTTTGCTCGCGGCAGCGGTGCGGAGCAGTTTAGCCACGGGGATCCCATCGTCCACGATCCGGCAGCCAAAACCAACGAAGAGGTTCGCCGTACCTACCGCCGCGAACAGCTAGAGTCGTTGTGGCTGGAGCACTCCGGGGGTACCGTCTACTTGATTCATCCGCGAGAGTGGCCTGTCCCCACTCTATAGCCGAACCGGGCGAACGCGGGCAGCATCGACTTACAGCGCTACCGCTATGGCCTGGATGATTTCCTGGCCGCTGAAACTGCTATCTGGTCTTTCGGTGGGGATTTGAGTAAGGATAGATGGAGTGAGGAGTGCAACTCACCTGCGGGTGAGGAGGGTTGGTCATGAATAGGAATGCGGTTCAGGGGCCAAGGCATTGGTCGAGGTGGCTCCTGCGGCAGAGAGGGTGCTGGGCAATTCTCGCCGGTTTGTACGCTGATGAAGGTAAGCGTGGGGGTTTGGGTTTCCGCCATTTCCCAGTTTGTGGGAGGGGATGAGCTGCATCATGCCACGACGGGTTTCCCTGAGACCGCTATCTTGGCCTGCGCTGAGTGCCTTGGTGCTGGCTCTCTCGGGCTGTGGCGAGTTTCCTTCTTCTAGTCTGTCTCCCAGCGTTCTTCCCCCTGCGGCCCTACAGCCGGTTTCAACCCCAACTCCTCTCCCTCTCTCCCCGCTTTCTCTCACTTTTGAGCAAGCGCGTCAGGCCGGCTTGTCGGTGCCCAGCAACCGCATTGTTCTGCTGCTTCAGGAACAGGGATCCGATCTGGTGGCCCAGCTACCGGCCTCAGAGGTGGATCGCTGGCTGGCTCGCACTCCCACCTGGCCGGGGGTGGAAGGGATCGACCTGAGCATTACCCTGGGCACCTATCGCCAAACCGCCACTGCCCCTCTGCGCCCGGGGCAACCGGCCACTTTCACCTTCACCAATCCTCCCGCCGGGGAAGCGGAGCTCAGCGCCATCGCCTATCGGGGATCCACCACTCTGGCGCAGGGGAAGGGATCCCTGACCCTTTCTGCCCGCTCTGGGAGTTCTGGCAGTGTCAATCGTCCTCCCCAAGACACAGAGCGCCAGCGCCGCCTTTCTATGTTGGTGCTCTCTGAGGTGGGGGTACCGCTGCTGCACACCAGCTCGGCAGCGCCCACCCTTGGCCAGCCGTTGCTGCTCTCAGGGGAAAATTTGGAGCGGGTGGAAACAGTTCTCTTTGCTGCAGCAGCCAATCCCGAGCGCATCCTGAGGGGGGAAATTCGCTCCCGCAGCGGTGACCGTTTGGTGGTGATGCCGCCTTCTTCTCTTTCCGGCTCAGTTTGGGTTGCTGTTGCGGATGCTTCCGGGCAAGGGTTGGGCACTCTGGTCTACGATTGGCCTGCCGCTACTCCTTCCCCCAGCCCCTCTCCCACCCCCACTGCTCCGGCAGCATCGGCCTGGGTGGTGGAAACTTTGCTGGATGGCCGCACCTCGCCCGCGGCAGATTCTGTCGGCAACGCCCCTGATAACACCGGCACCGAGTCCAGGATCTACCTGCAGCAAATCAGCGGCATTGCTGTGGATCCTGAAGGAGCCTTCTATTTAGCCGATAGAGCCCAGCACCGCATCTTCCGGCTGTCTCCAGAGGGGGAATTGGAAGTTTGGGCCGGCACAGGCCAAGCAGGCCGCCGCGACGGAGCAGCCAATCAAGCTCAGTTTGACTCCCCACAGGGGCTGCTCTGGGATCCCAAGGGGGGATTGTGGGTGGCCGACAGCGGCAACCATTGCCTGCGCTATATCAACCTGCAACGACAGGTGAGCACCTTTGCCGGCACTTGTATAGCCGGATACCGAGATGGGGGGCTTGACCGAGCTCAGTTCCGGGAGCCATCTGGGCTGGCTTTGGGTTCAGATGGCAGCCTCTACGTTGCCGACCGCGCCAATCGCCGCATCCGCCGCATCACCCCTGCAGGTGAAGTGACCACGGTTGCCGGCACCGGCCAGCCGGGATCCGTCGATGGCCCAGCAGAACAGGCCCAGCTCCTGCAGCCCACGGCTCTGGCGGTGGATAAGGAGGGGAACCTCTGGATTGCCGATGGACATCGCCTGCGCCGGCTCTCTGCTGGCGGACGAGTGACCACCCTCTCCGGGGCAGAGCCAGGCTATCGGGATGGCCCCCTGGCAGAGGCCCGTTTTCAAACCCTGGGGGGGCTGGCCTTCGATGCGGCAGGCAACCTCTGGGTGGCCGACCGAGATAACCATCGCATTCGTCGTCTTCAGCCTGGGGGACAAGTTTCCACCTTGGCCGGACAGAATCAGCGCGGTTGGCAGGATGGCCCCACCTCGGTGGCCCGGTTCGATCAACCTGCCGGCTTGGCAGTCTTACCGGATGGCAGTGTGGTGGTGGTGGATGCCGGCTTGCCGGGCTTGCGTCGCATAAGCCGCGTTGCTTCTGGGCCTGTCACCCCAACCCCTGGGGGATCTCTGTAGGCTCTTGACAGGCCGCCGTCTCTCAGGTTTCACAGGGATCCCCATCTACTCAATCACCACACTCTTCGGGCCGGCGTTCACCTCTGGGCGACCCTGATTGAAGTTGGCCAGGAAGGTGTCTGGATCTTTGAGGCTGAAGACCAGCTTTTTGCAGGGCACTTGCAGCCCCACCGGCCCCAGCAAGGGAATAAAGAGAGGCTTCTCCTGCACCAGTGGAATGGCGATCACCCCTTGGGTGCTGGTGACCGGGCCAACGATCCCCTGAAAATCGGTGCGCACGCCCAGTCCGTAGTACCAAGGCCAGGGGAAGCGCTCCCCTTGTCCCAACTCGCTCAGGGAGAACGTCTCGTTGAACAGGCTGCCCGCCCGCACAATGAGCTTGTCTTGCAGCAGATCGACATAGGCCGACTCGCTACTCACCCCAAACAGAGCCAGCGGCAAACTTGCCAGGGGATTGGAGTCGATGGCCATGTAATAACGCATGAGAAGTCTCCGAGTTCACAGATGGGTGACCAGGTGAGCCGCGGCCCCTAGCCTTGCCAATTATAGAAAATCTTCCCCGTTGCTCGACTGACCAAAAGGGATCCCATCTGCCCACAAGCTAACCGAGTATGATGGGTTGCTTGGAGTGCCCTTTGAGGACTCCGTCCCGCTAACGCGAACAGCAAGCCACTGGCCAGCGAGGAAAACAGGATGGATCTGCGAGCCCTCATTCGCTTGGTGCCCGATTTTCCCAGACCCGGCATCCTCTTTCGGGATATGACCCCCCTGCTGCAGGATCCGGCAGGCTTCCGGGCGGCTATTGAACAGTTGGCCGCCGGCACCACCGGCATGGGATCCCTAGATTATGTGGTCGGCATCGAGTCGCGGGGGTTCATTTTAGGGGCTGCTTTGGCACAACACCTGGGCTTGGGCTTTGTCCCGGTTCGCAAGCCGGGCAAACTGCCGCCGCCGGTGCTCAGCCAGACTTACAGCCTGGAATACGGCCAAGACCAGCTCCAACTGCACGCCCACGCCCTGCGGCCTGGAGAGCGGGTGTTGATCGTGGATGATGTCATTGCCACCGGGGGTACAGCCGCTGCCACCGCCCAATTGGTGGCCCAGAGCGGCGCTGAGGTGGGGGGATTTGCCTTCTTAATCGAGCTGGCCTTTTTGTCCGGCTGCAAGGCTCTTCCCCCTGGGATCCCTGCCCATGTGGTGATGGTAGAGGAAGGCAACTGAGTTCCTCAAGTAAGGTGCACCGACTGTTGGACGAGGATCCCTGGTGTTTTGGGCAAAGGTTGGCTCAAGCGGCTGATCTGAGCCTGCGCCTGCAGTTGTTCGTCAATCCAGTCCGCCAGTTCCCGCATGTAAAGCGCCACATGGATCGCCTGGTCGCGCTGTGCTGGCTCCACACCTTTTTCCGCCAGGCGGGCCAGAATTACGAGATCGCTCAGCTCCTCCAGGGCGGCAAAGTCTTCCGGTTGGTCGAACCCCAGCTCTGCCATTTTCTCGAACACATACCCCAGCCGCAGGCCGGTGGCCTCGCACTGCCCCTCCAGTTGCCAGGGATCCCTCAAGGCCAGGGCAACAGTTCGGTAGGCGGTCTGGGCGATGGAGCGCCAGGTGCCGCGGTGGATGCGCAGGCTGAGTTGCTGCCGATCCCAGCCCAGGGCTTCTCGCACCAACAGGCCGCAATTGCAGCGGGTGCTGTCCCGCCAGCAGTACTCCCAGTCCCAGAAGCCCCAGTGTTGGGATTGGATACGATCCGCGGTGCGGCGCAGGAGAGCTGCCAACTCAGGTGTGGGGCGCATGAGGCAACACAGAGCTAAACAAAAAACAACAAATAAATATAGAGCGCCTCCAGTCTAGGCAGGCGAGCGATGGAGAACAAGCCCAGCTCAATCTTCTTTACATTCCTGGTCGCAACAGCATTGCGGAGCAACATATTCCTGTTCGGGCCTGTCCTCCGAGGGCAAAGCTCGTTGCCGTTGCCAAGCCCCCCAAGCCACCCCTGCCAACACCAGCGAGGCCCCGCCCAGGTAGGTGCCCCCTGCTGGCAAGCCCGCCAAGGCCAAGGCCAGGGATCCCCCCCAGAGGGTCATGGCGTAGATGAGCAGCACTGAATGCCGCTGGGATAGGCCGGCTTTGAGCAAGCGGTGGTGCAGGTGGCCTTTGTCGGGATGGAAAGGCGACTTCCCCCTGGCCAGCCGCTTGAGGATTACGGTGGACATATCCAGGATCGGCACCGCCAAGATAAAGAAAGGCAGAGCCACTGCCAGCGTGGTCACCCCCTTGGCCACCCCGATCACCCCGATCCCAGCCAGGGTAAAGCCCAAAAAATAGGCCCCCCCATCCCCCATGAAGATCTGCGCTGGGTTGAAGTTGTAGCGCAAAAAGCCTAGGCAAGCTCCCGCCAAAGCCGCCGCCAGCATGGCCGCCGCCGGTCGATCCAGCAGCAGGGTTACGATCAGCATCACCACTGCCGCAATTCCCGACACCCCTGCCGCCAGCCCATCCAGCCCGTCCATGAAGTTGATGGCGTTGGCCATCCCCACCAGCCAGAACAGGGTAATCAGCAGGCTCAACCACACCGGAAAGGGCCAGATCCCTCTCCCGGGCAGACTGATGAACTCAATGCGCACCCCTACTCCCCAAGCGGCAGCAGCCACGCCGAATTGCATCAACAAGCGGGAAAAAGGCGACAGGTGAAACAGGTCGTCCGCCAGGCCAATCAAAAAAAACAAAACCCCACCGATCGTCACCCCCCAAATCTCGTACTCCTGCTCGGTGCGCAAGCCCCCAAAAGCTCCGGCTCCCCAGAGCAACAGCAGGGCCACCAAGTTGCCAAAAAAGATGGAAACCCCCCCCAGGCGCACCATCGGTTGCTGGTGGATCTTGCGCTCGTCGGGAAAGTCCAACTGGCCACTGCGGATCCCGACCGCCTTCACCACCGGGGTTGCCCACAGAACCACACAGGCAGCAGCCAGAAAGGCAACCAAGTAGGGCATAGCAAGCCGTGGCGAGGATTGCGGTTATCCCAAGTGGGGGTAGAGGGGGAAACGACGACAGAGCTGAGCCACCCGCTGGCGACACTCTTCCAATACAGCAGGCTCCTCAGGCTGAAACAGACAATCGGCGATGATCTCCCCAATTTCCTCAAATTCTACTGGCCCCAAGCCGCGGGTGGTCAAGGCTGGGGATCCCAGACGCAGGCCGCTAGCTACAAAGGGCGGCTGTGGGTCGAAGGGAATGGTGTTCTTATTGGCGGTGATGTGGATCTCCCCCATCAGCCGATCCGCCCGTTTGCCCGTCATTACCGGATCCGCCGCCCCAGTTTTTTCCAGCACCGCCGAAACCGAGCGCAGATCCAGCAGCATCAGGTGGTTGTCTGTGCCC
This sequence comes from Synechococcus sp. R55.8, assembly GCF_047461895.1. Classification (NCBI taxonomy): domain Bacteria; kingdom Bacillati; phylum Cyanobacteriota; class Cyanophyceae; order Synechococcales; family Synechococcaceae; genus Synechococcus; species Synechococcus sp. R55.8. The sequence continues at coordinate 23,131 of NZ_JANSIB010000008.1, forward strand.
CCGGAAACCAGTCGAATGCCCCGCCGTTGCAGGGATCCCGCCAGGGCTTGGGCATTGGCGATAACTTGGGCCGAGTACTGGGCAAAGCTGGGCTGCAGGGCTTCCCCAAAGGCCACCGCCTTGCCGGCAATGACATGCTCCAGCGGCCCCCCTTGACTGCCGGGGAACACCGCCTTATCCAGCTTTTTGCCCAGCTCTGGGTCGCGGGTGAGAATGAGCCCTCCACGCGGCCCGCGCAGCGTCTTGTGGGTAGTGGTGGTCACCACATCGCAGAGGGGCACGGGGTTGGGGTGATGTCCAGTGGCCACCAAGCCGGCAATGTGGGCAATGTCGGCCAGAAGATAGGCCCCCACCTCGTCGGCAATGGCGCGGAAAGCGGCAAAGTCAATTGTCCGCGGATAGGCAGAGTAGCCGCAGATGATCAGCTTGGGCCGGTGCTGCAGGGCCAGATCCCGCACTTGGTCAAAATCAATCCGCTCCGTCTGCGGATGCACCCCGTAGTGCACCACGCGGAACCACTTGCCGGAGACGTTTACCGGGGAGCCGTGGGTAAGGTGGCCGCCGTGGGCCAGATCCATGCCCATAATTGTGTCTCCTGGCTGCAGCAGGGCCAGGAAAACGGCGAAATTGGCCTGCGCCCCCGAGTGGGGCTGCACATTGGCGTGGGCTGCCCCGAAGAGTTGCTTAGCCCGGTCAATGGCCAGTTGTTCAATCTCGTCAATAAACTCGCAGCCGCCGTAGTAGCGCTTGCCCGGCAGCCCTTCTGCATACTTGTTGGTGAGCACCGAGCCCTGGGCTGCCAAGACGGCAGGAGAGGTGAAGTTCTCGCTGGCAATCATCTCCAGGTGATCCCGCTGCCGGTTGAGCTCTTGCTGGATCAGGCGGTAAACAACGGGATCCGTTTCCGCCAGGATGGCCAAGCTATCCCGTGAGGTGGTCAGACTTTGTGGAGCAGCTACCATGATGACGCCAAGACCGAACTTCGCAGGAGGAATGGGCAAGAACTGCTTCGCCGTCGCGACGGCGTTGCGGAGCAACATCGTAGCATGACCCGCAAACCAGCAGCGCAGGCCCCGGCCTTTCTGCCTGGGGTAAAACCCCAAAACTGAGAAAGAATCCCTTGCTTTAGGGGTGGGGAGAATGTCAATCGATCCAAGCAGAGGATCTGGGAGCCACGGTCAAGCGGGATGGGCAAGGGCTGCTTTGTAAAGAATGTTGAGCTTTTCTTCTCGGTGTCAAGGCTACCCCTCAAGCTACGGTAGAGTGAGGGGGCTGACTTTTGTGCAATTCCACTGTTAGGGAGTTGGTTATGACGGACGCACAAGTTTTCACCATCCTGGCGATTGCCTTGGTGCCGGCAGTGATGGCTCTGCTTTTGGGATCCGCCCTGGCCCGCAGCTAAAGCTCCTGCATCTCCCAAAAAGTGCCTCTGGATCCCTTCGGCCTGCCCCGTCACGACAGTGTTGCGGAGTAATAAGGCAGGCTTTTTTCTTTATCAAGGAATGGAAAGTGTGGCTTGCGCTGCTGCACTCCTTCGGTTGTCCTGCCGTTGTTGGCTAAAGTTGGATTGATAAGGAGCACTCCCGGCAGCCAAGCAACTTGAGCCAGGTGGATCTACAGCGGCTTCAGCGCGCCCTTTCCCTAGAAGCAGAGGTGGGGTTTACCGACCTGCGGGGGCGAGAGCAGACCTTCTCCCAATTTTTGGGGAGCGTGTTCGGACAGGATCCCCCCTCTGACTGGGTGCTGAATGGAGATGACCGGCGGCGATGGAAAGAACTGGGATCCCGCTATACCCTGTATTCCGAGCTGGAGCTGCCCGAACGCCAGCACCTGGTGGCCGAAACCCGCCGCTGGCTGGAGCGAGTCCGACGTCAGCAAGAGCTGTCCCGACCGAGTTCCCACCAACCTGGCTCGTTTGCAGCCTCGTTGCCACAGCGCTCTGGTTTCCCTGCCGTAGGCGTAGCAACAACCCCCCCAGAGGCAGGGCGGAGCACGATTTCCCCATCTCTCCCCGCCGGCCTCAGCCTGGAGCAGCCGCTGCAGTTTCTCAAAGGCATTGGTCCCAAGTCAGCGGAGAAACTGGCACAACTGGGCCTACACAGCGTGCGGGATGCCCTCTACTACTTCCCCCGCGACTACCTGGACTATTCCCGGCGGGTGCTCATCCGCCAAGCCAAGGTGGGGGAGACCGTTACCCTTGTAGGGACGGTGAAAAGTTGCAGTTGCTTTACCAGCCCTAAGAATCCCTCGCTGACCATCTTCAACCTAAAGATTGCCGACAAAAGTGGTGTAATTACCCTCAGCCGCTTCTACAGCGGGCGGCAGTTTGCCCAGCGCAGTTGGCAAGCTTCCCTGGAGCGGCAATACCCCAAGGGGGCCCTGGTGGCTGCCAGCGGCCTGGTCAAAAAGGGCCGGTTGGGCCTAACGCTGGATAACCCGCAACTGGAGGTGCTGGGGGGAGAGGGCGAGGAGCTGGACAGGCTGGGCAAGATCTTGCCAGTTTACCCTCTCTCAGAAGGGATCCCCGCCGATCTGGTGCGCAAGGCGGTGCAACTGGCTTTGCCGGCGGCGGCCTTGGTGGAGGATCCCTTGCCGGCGGATCTCAAGCGGCAGTTGCAGCTTTTGGACTTGCCTGTTGCCCTGCAGCAGATCCACTTTCCTGAGACCCGAGAGCTGCTGGCCCAGGCCCGGCGGCGGCTGGTGTTCGATGAGTTTTTCTACCTACAACTAAGCCTATTGCAGCGGCGACACCGCTATCGTGCCCAAGCTCAGGCCATACCTCGTTACCAGCCGGCTAGAGGGGAGCTGTTGGATCGCTTCTACCAAATCCTGCCCTTTCAGCTTACCGCTGCCCAGCAGCGGGCCATCGACGAGATCCTAGCGGATCTGCGGGATCCCTTGCCCATGAACCGCCTCTTGCAGGGAGATGTGGGATCCGGCAAAACCGTGGTGGCGGTGGCAGCTGTGCTGGCAGCCATTCAATCCGGTTGGCAAACGGCCCTGATGGCTCCCACCGAGGTTTTGGCCGAGCAACACTACCGCAAGTTGGTGGAATGGCTCAGTCAGCTGCAGGTGCCCGTTGAACTGTTGACTGGATCCACGCCCCCTGCTAAGCGCCGGGAGATCCTGCGGCAGTTGCAGACCGGGGAATTGCCCTTGGTGGTGGGCACCCATGCTCTCATCCAGCCGGCAGTGCAGTTTCGCAACCTGGGCTTGGTGGTCATCGACGAGCAGCACCGCTTTGGCGTGGAGCAGCGGGCCGCTCTGCAACAGAAAGGGGATCACCCCGATGTTCTCACTATGACCGCCACCCCCATCCCCCGCACCCTCACCCTGGCCCTGCATGGGGATCTGGATGTTACCCAAATTGACGAGCTGCCGCCGGGGCGCAAGCCCGTGCACACCCTGGTGGCCCGGCCAGGGGATCGCCTGCAGGTGATGCGGCTTATCGAGCGGGAAATTGCCCAAGGGCGGCAGGCCTACGTGGTGCTGCCGTTGATTGAAGAGTCGGAGAAGCTGGATCTCAAATCTGCCATCGAGGAACACCAGCGTCTGCAGGAAAAGGTCTTCCCCCAATTTCGGGTGGGCCTGCTGCACGGGCGCTTGACCAGTAGCGAGAAGGAAGCTGTCATTGCGGCCTTTCGCCGGCGGGAGCTGGATATTCTGGTCTCTACCACGGTGGTGGAGGTGGGGGTAGATGTGCCCAATGCCTCGGTGATGCTGGTGGAGCATGCGGAGCGCTTTGGGCTCTCCCAACTGCACCAACTGCGGGGGCGGGTAGGGCGGGGATCTGACCAGGCCTACTGCATCCTGATGACAGGATCCAAAAGCGAGGAGGCCCTGCGGCGGCTGAAGGTGCTGGAGCAGTCCCACGACGGGTTTTTCATTGCCGAGATGGATCTGCGCTTCCGCGGCCCAGGGGAGGTGATGGGCACCCGCCAGTCGGGGCTACCCGATTTTGCCCTGGCCAGTCTCATGGAGGATCAAGAGGTGCTGCAGCTGGCCCGCCAGGCGGCAGAGCAGCTTATTGTCCAAGACCCCGACCTGAAGCGCTGGCCCCCCTTAAGCCGCATACTGGAAGAGCGTCAGGCCCGTCTCTTGGGCCCTGGGTTGTTGACCTAAGCTAGGGGCAATTGGAGCACTATGCCCTATACTCTCGAAGACTTAAAAGCCCACGGCCTTTCCCCGGCGGAATATCAACAGATCCAGCAGCAGCTGGGCCGGGATCCCAACCCCAACGAGCTGGCCATGTTTGGGGTGATGTGGTCAGAGCACTGCTGCTACAAAAACTCCCGCCCTCTGCTGAAAAACTTTCCCACCACGGGCGAGCGGGTAGTGGTGGGGCCGGGGGAAAATGCCGGCGTAGTGGATCTGGGGGAGGGGGATTGGCTGGCGTTTAAGATCGAGTCCCACAACCATCCTTCGGCAGTGGAGCCCTTCCAGGGGGCAGCTACCGGCGTGGGAGGGATCCTGCGGGATATCTTTACCCTGGGCGCCCGTCCCATTGCCCTGCTTAACTCGCTGCGCTTTGGGCCGCTAACCGATCCCCGCAACCGCCGCCTCATGGCCAGGGTGGTGGAAGGGATCGCCCACTACGGCAACTGTGTCGGGGTACCCACAGTGGGGGGAGAAGTGGCGGTGGATCCCTGCTACAGCGGCAATCCCTTGGTCAACGTCATGGCCCTGGGGCTGCTGGAGACGCCGGCAGTGGTGAAATCGGCAGCGCGGGGGGTGGGGAACCCGGTCTTGTACGTGGGCGCCACCACCGGGCGGGATGGCATCCGCGGGGCCAGCTTTGCCAGCGCCGAGCTCAAGGAGGATGCGCAGCAGGATCGGCCGGCAGTGCAGGTGGGGGATCCCTTCCTGGGCAAGTGCCTCATCGAGGCCTGTCTGGAGGCCTTTGCCACAGGAGCTGTGGTGGCTGCCCAGGATATGGGGGCAGCCGGGATCACCTGCTCCACCGCGGAGATGGCCGCCAAGGGAGGGGTGGGGATCCGCTTTGACCTCGACCGAGTGCCGGCGCGGGAAAGCGGCATGGCTGCCTGGGAATACCTGCTCTCGGAATCCCAGGAGCGGATGCTGCTGGTGGTGCAAAAAGGCCGCGAGGCGGAGGTGATGGAGATCTTCCACCGCTGGGGTTTGCAAGCTAGTGTGGCCGGGGAAGTCATTGCCGAGCCGCTGGTGGAGATCTGGCACCAGGGATCCTGCGTGGTGCAGGTGCCGGTGCGGGCTTTGGCCGAAGACACCCCCGTCTATGTCCGTCCGGTGTTGCCAGAGCCGCCAGCCTACGTGCAGGCAGCGTGGCAATGGGATCCCGCCACTCTACCCCCTTGTGATTGCCAGGGGATCCACCTCGCTCAGGCAACGCTGGCATGGAAAGAGGTGCTGCTGCAGCTTTTGGCCAGCCCCACCCTGGCCAGCAAAGCCTGGATCTATCGCCAATACGACCACCAGGTGCAAAACAACACCGTCCTTTGGCCGGGCCAGGGAGATGCGGCGGTTATCCGCATCCGTTCCCAAAGGTTTGGCGTGGGCGAGGTGCCGCCCCTGCGGGCTTCCCGCAAGGCCATCGCTGCCACCCTGGATGGCAATGGCCGCTGGGTGTATTTGGATCCCTACGAGGGGGCCAAGGCAGCCGTGGCGGAAGCTGCCCGCAACCTCACCTGTGTGGGGGCGGATCCCTTGGCCGTGACCGATAACCTCAATTTCGGCAACCCGGAAAACCCGGTGGTGTACTGGCAGCTGGCCCTGGCCTGTCGGGGGATTGGAGATGCCTGCCGTGCCCTCGGTACGCCGGTAACGGGGGGAAACGTTTCTCTCTACAACGAGACCCTCACCCCCCAGGGATCGCAGGCTATCTACCCTACCCCTGTCATTGGCATGGTGGGTCTTATTCCCGACTTGAAATGCATCTGTGGCCAGGGGTGGCAGCAAGCAGGGGATCTCATTTACCTCCTGGGATCCCAGGCCCTCACCAGCTTGGGGGGCAGCGAGTATTTGGCGGTCATCCACCAGCAAGTTACGGGCCGGCCCGCGCCAGTGGATCTGGAATTGGAAAAGCGGGTGCAAGCTGCCTGTCGCCATGGAATCCGCCAGGGCTGGGTGCGCTCTGCCCACGACTGCAGCGAGGGGGGATTGGCTGTGGCTTTGGCAGAAGCCTGCTTGAGCGGAGGCCGCGGCGCAACCCTCTCCCTGGCTCCTGGATCCTTGCGCTGGGATCAGGCCCTGTTTGGCGAGGGATCCAGCCGCATCCTAGTCTCCGTAAGCCCGGCCCACCGTTCCCTCTGGGAAGCCTATTTGGAGTCCCAGCTCCCCGGCCAGTGGCAGCTTTTGGGAGAGGTGGGATCCCCTGCGGATCCCCTGCTCTTAAGGACGGCAGAAGAGGATCCCTTACTGGTGGTGTCTTTGGCAGCCATGCAGGCCGCCTACCACGGTGCCTTTTCGGACTAGCTGAGCCTCGGTTGGGAAACCGTTTTCTGCGCCCAGCTCCCTTCTCCCTTGGGGAGAGGGGCCAGAGGTTGGAGAGGACAACATCCTTAGGGGGATTTTTCCTCACACAAATTGGCCTGGATCACCTCTCGATATTGGGACTTGGGCTTAACGCCCACCAACTGGGCCACCAGCGTCTTGTTTTTGAAAAATTGCACCGTCGGGGTGCCCGCCACCCCCCCTGCCTCTGCAATCTCCGGATCTTTCTCAATATCGATCTCCACCACGTGCAGCTTGTCCGAGAACTCATCGATGATCTTGTTCAAGATCGGCTTGAGGGCATGACAAGGGGCACAGGTGGGGGCGGTGTACTTGACCATGAGCAGGCGATCGCTTTCGTGGTAGAGTCGCCGCAGGGCATAGCTCCCCTCATGGCAAGTCTTGCTGAAGTCTAAGTCATCCTGTCCATTCTCCTCAAAGCTGGCCTCCTCAACAGCAGGATCCCCAGCAGACTCTGCCGCAGAAGTCGCAGCAGGGCTGGGTTCAGGATGGCTTTGGGGAAGGACGTGATACTCCTGGGCCAAGCCGTGTTCCGAGAGCCAACGCTCTGCCAACATGGCCGCCATACAGCCAGTGCCGGCAGCGGTAATCGCCTGACGAAACTCGTGATCCTGCACGTCGCCGGCGGCAAACACCCCCTCCACACTGGTGGCCACGGATCCCGGGCGGGTGACGATGTAGCCGACTTCATCCAGTTCCAGTTGTCCTTTGAACAAGTCGGTGTTGGGCTTGTGGCCAATGGCATAAAATAGGCCACCCACTGACATCTCGCGTATTTCGCCGGTTTGGTTGTTCCGCACTTTCACCCCGGTCAGGCGCAGGCCGTCGCCCATCACTTCCACCGCCTCGGTGTTCCAGTGCACAGTGATCTTGGGGTTGTTGAGAACACGATCCTGCATGGCCTTGCTGGCCCGCATTTTGTCGCTGCGCACCAGCATGTGCACGTGGGATCCAAACTTGGTCAGGTAGGTGGCCTCCTCACAGGCGGTATCGCCACCGCCGATCACCACCAATTCCACCCCTCTGAACATGGGCATAGCCCCATCGCAGACAGCACAAGCTGACATGCCCCGGTTCCAGTAGGTCTCCTCCCCCGGCAGGTGTAGGCGCTTGGCTGTGGCCCCGGTGGCGATGATCAGGCTGTGGGTGCGCAATTCCCGCTCGTCAGAACGGACGACAAAGGGCCGCTGGCTTAAATCCACAAAGGTGACATCTTCGGTGTAAAGTTCTGCCCCCCACCGCTGCGCTTGAGCCCGCATGTTCTTCATCAGTTGGGGGCCGGTGATGCCCTCGGGAAAGCCCGGAAAGTTCTCCACCTCGGTGGTGGTCATCAGTTGCCCGCCCGGGATCCCGCCCGCCTGGAACCCCTCAAACACAACCGGCTTCAGGTTGGCACGCCCAGCGTAAATGGCTGCTGTAAACCCAGCAGGGCCGGAGCCGATAATCACCACATTCTCAACCCGACTTTGCTCTGTCATCCGATGTCTCTCCTTCTGCAATGGGAATAAAAGCCAAACTCATAACGACTACGCTTTAGCTTAACACCCCTTGGCGAACCGGTCGAGCTGGGGGCCTGCTGATCCTAATTTTCGCTCGCCTCAGGCAACCGGGGCAGGGTTTTGCCCGCCCCATCCGGTTATTTCTGCCCAGAGGTTGGCAGGGTGGCGGCCATTGCTCAAGTTCTGGATCCCCAACACCCAATCCCGGTTGACCCAAGCCAGAAGGAAAAGAGGTGTCTGAGATGGCCAGCAATTTGGTCTTGGTCAGAAAGCGGAGCTCAAATGAATTTTGTATCAGAAACTACAAAATACCCGTGTTGGCCTTTCTAGGATGAGTGAGCGTTTTTGGCCTGTCTGGGTCGAAGCGTGGGGATCACCTGCTGGGATCCCATTTGTTTCAGCCACAGTTCCCCCAGTCTTAACCGCAACCCAATCAGGAGAGAGTAATGGCATCCACGCCCCAAGAAGTGCTTCAGATGATCCAGGACAACAACGTCCAGATAGTGGATCTCAAGTTTGTGGATATCTTTGGCACCTGGCAGCATGTTTCCTTCCACACCTCGATGATCAAGGAAGAAACCTTCACCGAGGGGCTTCCCTTTGACGGATCCAGTATCCGGGGCTGGAAAGCGATCAACGAGTCGGACATGTACATGGTGCCGGATCCCAAAACGGCTTGGATCGATCCCTTTCTGGAGGTGCCCACCCTCAGCATAACTTGCAGCATTGTTGAGCCGCGCACTGGCCAGCCCTATAGCCGCTGTCCCCGCAGCCTTGCCGCCCGTGCCGTTGCCTATCTGCAATCGACGGGCATTGCCGATACGGCTTACTTCGGGCCGGAAGCGGAGTTTTTCATTTTTGAGGATGTTCGCTTCGACCAAACCCAAAACTCGGCCTACTACTTCGTGGATTCCATCGAAGGTCGCTGGAACTCGGGCCGCGAGGAGAAAGGTGGCAACCTGGGCTACAAGCCTCGCTACAAAGAGGGCTATTTCCCGGCCCCGCCCACCGATGCCCATCAAAACATCCGCACCGAGATGCTGCTGACCATGGGCAAGTTGGGGGTGCCCATCGAGAAGCATCACCACGAGGTGGCTACCGGCGGGCAAGGGGAGTTGGGCTATCGCTTTGCCGATCTGATCACGGCTGCCGACTACATGATGGTTTACAAATACGTGATCCGGAACGTGGCCCGCAAGCACGGCAAAACCGTCACCTTCATGCCCAAGCCCCTATTTAACGACAACGGCACTGGCATGCACACCCACCAGTCCCTCTGGAAGGATGGCCAGCCCCTGTTCTACAGCGAAGGCACCTATGCCAACCTGAGCGAGACAGCTCTCTACTACATCGGTGGCCTGCTCAAGCATGCCCCGGCAATCCTGGCCTTCACCAACCCCACCACCAACTCCTACAAGCGCTTGGTGCCCGGCTTCGAGGCGCCGGTGAACCTGGCTTACTCCCAGGGCAACCGTTCCGCTGCCATTCGCATTCCGGTGACCGGCAACAATCCCAAGGCCAAGCGTCTGGAGTTCCGCTGCCCGGATGCCACCTGCAACCCCTACATCGCCTTTTCGGCCATGCTGATGGCTGGCCTGGACGGGATCAAGAATAAGATCCATCCCGGCGAGCCCTTGGACAAAGATATCTACGATCTGGAGCCGGAAGAGCTGGCCAAGATCCCTTCCACACCCGGATCCCTGCTGGATGCCCTGGAAAGCTTGCAGAAGGATCATGCCTTCTTGCTAGAGGGCGGTGTCTTTACTGAGGATCTGATCCAGACTTATATCGAGTACAAGATCGACAACGAGATCAACCCCATCAATCTGCGGCCTCACCCCTACGAGTTCGCCCTTTACTTCGACGCCTGAGCGGTGTGGCCGATTCTGCAGCGGGATCCCTGATGGGATCCCGTTTTTTTCCGAGGAAATAGCACCCCTCAATTGTGGATCCCTTGAGCAACTTGGCTGCTTTTGGTCAACAGCACCTCGTGCCAGCGTTGAAGCGTCCTGTGCCGTCCATCGACCTGAGGAAGCTCAACCCAGAAACCAAAAGGGGATCCCCAGCCGGGATCCCTTCTCTTTGAGCTCAGGCCAGAGCATCAACAGTTACAGACAGATTAGCTCATGCTAACACGGCTACGGTCGTAGTTGAGCCGGAAGGTGGGATGCACTTTTCCTTGGATGCGGTTCCAGAAGTTGCGCACGTTGACATGCAGGCCAATCTGCTCTGTACCGCGGATCAGCATGGATTGCTGACGAATCCGAATCAAACGTTGATGGCTCATCATCAAGCGGCGAGACAGCTCATCCAAGACATGAGAACGGCCATTGGCAGCCACCGGGGCAGATGCCTCTGCCGTCTGAACGGGTTGAGCCGATCCTTCGACCGCCTTGGGATGATAAGCCACACCTCGATAGAGCAGGTCAAGGTTGGTGGGCAAAACCACCGGCTTGGTCAGATGGCGGAACCGCCAGTCCAGCCCCCGGTAACGACCCCCCACTTTGCCGGGAGAAACCGCCGCTGTTGCAGAAGAGGGGGTGTAATCGACGCCACGGTAAAAGAGTTCCATGATCTTCGCCTCCAAATGAGTTGAGTTTTCATCCGTTCGCCTTCTCCCAAGAGAAGCCCCACGGTTACCAGAAGAGTTGAGGCGCGTTCCTTCGGGATCTCTCCCTACTTCCGTCCTCTGGCTGCGATGTCGCTCTACCTACATTAACGAGCCGCCCAGCACGCGAGAGGATGAACGATTTCTATCTACATTCTGTATTATAAGCTACGGTTTTGAGGTATTGCCAGCAACTTTTAACAAAAATTTCCACTGAGTTTCTGGCCAGCTTCCTCTAATCGGGACTAGTCAGCCGGGATCCCTGGGGGAAGTAAGGTGCAGGGCTTGGGGCCAGGTTCTCCACTCTGTCCGAGATGCCAGAGGAAGCATTATCGTGGAAGAATCCTCAGGATTGGCTACAAAAGTTCACATTCCTTGGTGGGTGCCCTGTGCAGGAAGACTTTCGTCTGATTTTGGACATTGTGACGGTATTGGCGGCAGCGGCAGCAGGTGGATTCTTGGCTTCGCTGCTGAGGCAGCCGGTGTTGCTCGGCTACTTACTGGCCGGGATCTTGGTGGGGCCAACCGGGTTGGGGTGGATCAAAGAGTTGGTTCAGGTGGAAACCTTGGCCCAGTTTGGGGTGACCTTTTTGCTGTTCACCTTGGGGGTGGAGTTTTCCCTGAAAGAATTGCGCAAAGTGCGGGGGATCGCCGTTGGCGGAGGCATTTTGCAAATTGGCCTGACGATTTTGATCACGGCGGTGCTGGCGGTGGTCAGCGGCTGGTTGACGCCGGTGCAAGGGATCTTTTTGGGGGCCGTGCTCTCCTTGTCCTCGACTGCCGTGGTGCTGAAAAGTCTCACCGAGACCAACCAAATGGGCACTCCCCAAGCCCAGGCCATGCTGGGGATCCTGATTGTGCAAGATTTGGCGGTGGGGCTGATGTTGGCGGTGTTGCCGGCTTTGGACTCTCCCCTGCCGGAGCTGGCGGGATCCCTGGTCAAGTCGGTAGCGGAAATTGGCCTGGTGGGGCTGGGGGCGGTGGTAGGCGGGATTTGGCTGGTTCCGGCCTTCTTGCGGCTTTTGGCTCAGCAGGAGAGCAAAGAGGTGTTTTTGCTGGGGGTGATCAGCCTCTGCGTGGGGATTGCCCTGTTGACGGAGCGGCTGGGCATTTCCAGCGAGATTGGGGCTTTCATTGCCGGTCTGATGATCTCGGAGGTGGAGTACGCCGACCAAACCCTGGACTATGTAGAGCCTTTGCGAGATGTGTTTGCTGCTCTCTTTTTTGCGGCCATCGGCATGCTCATCGATCCCAGCTTTATCCTCGGCCATCTGTTGCTGATCCTGGGGCTGGTGGGTCTGGTGATGGTGGGCAAGTTTTGCATCGTGGCTCCCTTGGCGCGGCTGTTTGGTTACACTCTGCCGGCAGCGGTGGTGGTGGGGCTGGGCCTATCGCAAATCGGCGAATTCTCCTTTGTGCTGGCCAGCGAGGGGCAGGCTTTGGGATTGGTGTCGCGGCAGATCTATTTGTTGATTGTCAGCACCACAGCCGTTACCCTTCTGCTCACTCCCTTTCTGCTGAGGGGCGCTCCTCGACTGTTTTCCGGGCTACACGGGATCCCCTTCTTGGCCCGCTGGTTGGAATCGGGCGAGCGGCCCCGCGCTTTGGCCCCCGATGCTCCTCAACAGGGGCACGTGGTGGTGTGCGGCTATGGGCAGGTGGGGCAAGACATTGTGCGCATTCTCGAAGCCCGTCGTCACCCCCTCTTGGTCATTGATCAATCAGAACGGGTGATCCAACACCTGCGTTCCCGTGGGATCCCTTACCTCTACGGAAATGCCGCCAGCCCGTTGGTGCTGGAGAAAGCTTGCCTGCCCCAGGCCCGCGCTCTGGTCATTGCTCTGCCGGATCGCATGAGCATCCGCCTCTGCCTGAAACGAGCTCTGGAGTTGGCGCCGCAATTGGATGTGGTGGTGCGAGCTACCGACAAGGAAGACATCGAACAGCTCTATCAGTTGGGGGCCAGAGAAGTCGTCCACCCCGAATTTGAGGCCAGCCTGGGGCTGTGCAGCCATGTGTTGCTGGAGTTGGGAGAACCCCCAGACATCATTCAGCAGGAGATCCTGGCCATTCGCAGCAGCCACTACCGCGATCTGCGCCCTCTCCACCCCAGTTGTCTGATCCCTGCCCCCCTCAGTTGGCTGACACCGCCGGCCCCACCTCCCTCTCCCCCCCTCCCCGCCAATGCCAACGGCAGCCACGACAGCCACCCACCTGAGTCTGTGCTGGCCTGGTGGGAACGCTGGCAGCGGCCTGTTCAACCCGAATGGGCAGGGATCCCTGGCTCTGCCGAGTAGAGATTTGCACCTCAATCTTCGTAGTATCCTGCAAACTGGAGGTGTGGCCACCGCAAGTTGAAAGCCTGGAGACAGTTCCCGCTGCCTTCGCGGATGGAGACGCTGGGAGGTTTTCCAGAGGCAACGGAAAGGGTCCTCGGCGTTGCTCGGCACTCTGGGGGGAGGGGTGCCCCATCTGTTTCTGGCCTAGCTTGCCATGCCGACCGTTAACTATCTGCGCATCAGCTTGATCGATCGCTGCAATTTCCGCTGCCAGTACTGCATGCCTGACGAGGCGGAGTTGACGTGGCTGCAAGCCCCAGAGCGTTTAACGGATGAGGAAATCCTCACGTTGGTTCGAGAGGTGTTTTTGCCGTTGGGGATCGATTGCTTTCGCCTCACCGGCGGCGAACCCCTGCTCAGGCCGGGGCTGGAGCACCTCATCCGGGCTCTATGCAGCCTGCCTGGGGTGAGAGATGTGGCCCTTACCACCAACGGCTTCAACCTCAGCCAAAAAGCTCAACTCCTCTATGAAGCGGGGTTGCGCCGCATCAACATCAGCTTTGATTCCCTCAACCCCGAGACCTTTCGACTGATCACGGGGCGGGATCGCTGGCGGCAGGTCTGGGCCGGGATCCAAGTTGCCCACCAAGTGGGGTTTGATCCCCTCAAGTTGAATGTGGTGGTGATCCCTGGGCTCAACGAATCGGAAGTGGAAGATCTGGCTGCCCTTACTCTGGAGCGACAATGGCATGTGCGCTTCATCGAGTTTATGCCCATTGGCAATGCCGCCCTCTTTCAGCAGGCCGGCTGGGTGGAGTCTGAGGTGCTGCGACAGCGAATTCGCGCTCGCTTTGGCCTGGAACCTGGGTTTGTGGCCGGCAATGGGCCGGCGGATGTGTTTCGAATCCCGGGGGCAAAAGGCACCTTGGGCTTTATCAGCCAGATGTCGGAGTGCTTTTGTGATCGATGCAACCGCATGCGGCTATCCAGCGACGGTTGGCTGCGCCCTTGCCTGCTCAACGAATCCGGCCAAATCAACCTGCGGGATCCGCTGCGAGCTGGGATCCCTGCCGAAAGGCTAAGACAGCAGGTGCGAGAACTGCTGGACATCAAGCCGGACATCAACTTCAAAGGACGGGACACCGGCAGCCAGGGATCCTACCGGCGCACCATGTCTCAGATTGGCGGCTAGCGGGGATAAGGGATCCGCAAAAGCTGGTTGACCGGTGGGTGGGCCACCTGCAACTGTTTCCCATCCGGCCACTGGATCTGGATTTCTTTGACCACCGTTTCGGATCCCAGGCCAAAGTGGGCCACCGGCTCCATCTGACAGAGGTAGCCGCTGCCGGCGTCGATGGCCTGGATCTGGGTACGGGTGGAGGTGAGCAGCCTTACCAACGCGCCGCGGGCCGGGGCTCCCTGGCGGGTGAGGGGCAGAACTCTCAGCCAGTTGTTGGCATTGGCCTGAGGGCGATAGAAGCTGAGAGGCTGGGCGCCAGACTCCCCATGGGCAATCAACAATTCTAGACGACCGTCCCCATCCACATCGGCCACCGCTGCTCCTGTCCCCAATCCCTGCGGCTCGGCAGCATCTCCAATGTCAATGGCCTGCCAACGGCCGGAGCGCCAAGCAAACAGGCGGTTGGGCTCGCCGATGTTGTTGAAAAACAGCTCTGGGTAGCCGTCGTTGTCGAAGTCGGCAGCAATGACCGTGCGAATGCGAGAGGGCCTGGCCAGCTCAGGGGGGGCTACATCCTTAAAAAAACCGCCGGGGGTCTGGATCCAGAGGCGATGGGGGCCTTCCCAGTTGCCGTAGAGCAAATCCAGCCGTCCATCCCCATCCAGATCCACCGCTGCCACGCCGCGCCCATGCTCGTCGGGATCTGCTAGGCCCACCTCAGCGGCAATCTCTTCAAAGGTGCCATCTCCCCGGTTGCGAAACAGAAAGTTAGGTCCCTGCTCATTGACGGCAAAAATGTCCATCCGCTGCGAGACCAAGGGCACGGCCACCAACCCCCGCCCGCCCGTCACCCGATTGAGTCTCGCTTCTGGCGCCACATCGGCGATCATTTGGTTAGGGCCCAACTCGTAGAGGCGCATAGGGCCGCCGTAGTTGGCTATGAAAAATCCATAGCTCCCCTGGCCAAGACGATCCACACAAGCTACAGAGCGACCTGCCGTCAAGTTGAGGGCATCTTGGTTTTGCGGCAGGGAGAACAGGTCCACCCAGCGAGATCCCTGCCAGTCGAAGAGGCGATCCCCAAAGCGCTTGCGCCCGCCGAAGGTATCGGTGTTCAAGACATAAAGTTCTTCCTGCCCGTCCCCGTCAAAGTCGGCGGCAGCCACCCCAATTGCCATGCGCCCTGCATCGGCCAGGGTGTCGTCTGCTTGATCCACCAGGGTTTGCCCATCCCACTTCAAGACTCGATTGGAGCCGCGGAACCCGCACACAAACAGCTCAAAGGCCCCATCCCGATCCAAATCGCAAGCGGCAACCCCGTAGAAAAGGGCAGGTGGGTTAAAGCGGATCTGCGAGCTGCAATCTTGGAACATGGGGATCCCATCGGAGAACAATAGGAACTGGTGGAGCTTCCAGCTCTGATGGTATGCTGGATCTTCGCTGGAACTTCCCCTTCAACCATGCCACGCATCAAATCTGCCATCAAGCGCGTTCAGATCGCAGAGCGTAATCGGCTGCGCAATAAAGCCACCAAAGCCATGGTGCGCGCTCTGATGAAGAAAGTGATCTCCCTCTCAACTGCCTATGCCGCCAACCCACAGCAAGAAACTCTGCAGGAAATCCAGGCGGCGATGAGTGCTGCTTTCAGCCGCATTGATAAAGCTGCCAAAACCGGCGTCCTGCACAAAAACACAGCCGCTCGTCGTAAGGCTCGGCTGGCCCGGATTGTGAAGCTATCTGTGGCTTCCTCGGAAAAATCCCAGGCTGAGGCTTTGGGTGGGCGTGATTGACTTCTCCTGCTGCTTCGGAAGTGGTGCTTGTGCGGGATTTCAGCTAGAAATCGCAGGAGCCTCGCACTGTACCCGTAGGGTCAGTGCCGGGAGGAATGCGGAAGTTATGATAGAACC
>NZ_JANSIB010000009.1:0-11300 GCF_047461895.1 Synechococcus sp. R55.8
CAAGGGTGTTAGCAGACCAGGGCTTGCTGCCGTTGTCGCTGTTGGCGTTCTAGAGCTTCAAACAGGGCTTGAAAGTTGGCTTCGCCAAAGCCTGTGGCTCCACCCAACCGTTGGATGACCTCGAAAAAAAACGTGGGCCGGCCAAACAGAGGCTGAGTGAAGGTTTGCAACAACAGGGGGGGGTGTCGGGAATCAGAGGCAGGCAAGGTGGTATCCAAAAGGAGCTGCTGCTCCACCAAGTCGTGCCAGGAGATGGTGGGCAACCCACCAGAAGGGAGTACTGCTCCAGAGGCCAGCTCCCTTGCCAGGTTTGTGTAGTACTCCGGTGGCACCTGCAGAAAGTTTACGCCTCCCTGTCGCAGCCGGCGCACACTGGCGAAGACATCTGAGCTGTGCAACGCCGCATGTTGCAGGCCAGGGCCATGATGGGCATCCAAAAACTCCTGGATCTGGGAAGCGGCACAGGTGGGCTCGTTGATGGCCAACTGGATCCCGGCTTCAGGATCTCCCACCACCACACTTTCTAGGCCAGAGGTGTTGGTGCGGATGCTATAGCGATACAGAGACCGCCAACCCAGCACCTGCCCATACCAATCTGCCGCTGCCTGCAGGGATCCCTGCTCCACGTTCAATACCAGGTGATCCCAGTGGGAAAACAGGTTCTCCTCAGCAGGGGCTGAATCGGGGATCCCTGAGCTGGGGATCAAAGAATGCCTGAGTCCATAAGGAGTGCGCAGGCACAGAGCAGGGCAGCCTTCGTCTTCTGCCGGGATCCACTCCACTTGGGCTCCTCGCCTCTGCAAAAGCTCTGCCAAGCCCAACAGCTCTTGCTCCTCCACCGCCAAGGCCACATCCACCACCCCAGGCGAATGTTGCTGCAAATAGCGATCCACCTCATCCCCGGCGTGAGCCGGCTGAGATAGGCGCAAGCGCAGGGATCCCTGACGCAGACAGAGGGTACTGCCGAGCTGTCCTTCCATTCGGAAGCCCCAAACTTGACAAAAGTGTTCCTGCCAACGGGGCAGATCCCAAAGATAGAAGTGCAGGTGATGGATCCCTTGGACGATTCGATTGGACTGGTTCATAGAGCAAGGCACTGCTAAGGTAAAGGCCGAGTATCCTGACGTTCTCACGGCAACAGACGACCTGGGCCGTCCTACCTCAGCATAGGCCCGCCATTTGCCGATGGAAAAGCGTAAAACAACGTTAAGAAGATATTAAAACAGCATTAAAAAATAGGATGAAAATAAGATTAAAAAATCACGCAACCGAAAATATCCTCAGAGCGCAAGGGACTAAAATTAAATCAGGCGAGGTGTATTTAGAACGCCTAAAAAAGAAACAGAAGAGTTGCCAAAAGCCCTTCGTAGGATCCCTATAAGCCTTGCAGAGATCTATTGGTTCTTTAGCTCTCTTTTAGAGCCTGCGTGGGGCAAAGGCCGGGGTGCTGCCTCGCCCTGTCGATAGATTATCAGGCGTAATAGCCGGGAGGATTGTTATGGTTGCCAGTGTGCAGCGTTCTGTAGCATCACCTACAGAATTGAAGGCGGAACCAAGGACAGGATCCAACGCAGCCGGTCAAAAAGTTTTGAGCGATTTTGCAACGGGAGCCTGGCAGCGCTCCATCGACGTCAGAGACTTTATTCAGCGCAATTACACCCCCTACACCGGTGATGAAACCTTCTTAGCTGCAGCCACCGAGCGCACCCAGCGGCTGTGGGCCAAGGTCAAGGATTTGATGGCTCTGGAGCGAGAGCGAGGGATCCTAGATGCCGATACTGCCGTTCCCTCTACCATCACCAGCCACGCCCCTGGCTATATCGACCCAGAGCTGGAACAAATTGTGGGGCTGCAGACGGACAAACCCCTGAAGCGGGCCATCATGCCCTTTGGCGGCATCCGCGTGGTGGAGTCTTCCCTCAAAGCCTATGGCTACGAGCTGGATCCCCGCACCAAGGAAATTTTTACCCGGTACCGCAAAACCCACAACGACGGCGTTTTTGATGCTTACACCGAAGAGATGCGCCGCTGCCGCCGCTCCGGGATCATCACCGGCCTGCCCGATGCCTACGGTCGGGGTCGCATCATTGGGGACTACCGGCGGGTGGCCCTCTACGGGGTGGATCGGCTCATCGAAGACAAGCAGGCCCAAAAAGCCAGTCTAGACCTGGACACGATGGACGAAGAGACCATCCGCCTGCGGGAGGAGCTCTCCGAGCAGATTAAGGCCCTACAAGAGCTGAAAGAGATGGGATCCCGCTACGGGTTTGACCTGGGCCGTCCGGCAGCCAACGCCCGCGAAGCCATCCAATGGCTGTACCTGGCCTACCTGGCAGCCGTCAAGGAGCAAAACGGGGCGGCCATGTCCTTGGGGCGGGTGTCCACCTTCCTGGACATCTACATCGAGCGGGATCTGCAGGCCGGGATCCTCACCGAGGAAGAGGCCCAGGAGCTCATTGACCACTTTGTTATGAAGCTGCGCATGGTCAGGTTTTTGCGCACGCCCGAGTACAACGAGCTATTCAGCGGGGATCCCACCTGGGTTACCGAGTGCATCGGCGGCATGGGCCTAGATGGGCGGCCTTTGGTCACCAAAACCAGCTTCCGCATGCTGCATACCCTCTACAACCTTGGCCCAGCGCCCGAGCCCAACTTGACCGTGCTCTGGTCGGAGCGGCTGCCGGAAGCCTTCAAGCGCTACTGCGCCAAGGTCTCCATTGAAACCAGCTCCATCCAGTACGAAAACGACGACTTGATGCGCCCCTACTGGGGGGATGACTACGGCATCGCCTGCTGTGTGTCGGCCATGCGCATCGGCAAGCAGATGCAGTTTTTTGGAGCGCGGGTGAACTTGGCCAAGTGCCTGCTCTATGCCATCAACGGCGGTCGGGATGAGATCTCCGGCGAGCAGGTGGCTCCTGCTTTCGCCCCCATCACCGCCGATGTCCTGGACTACGACGAGGTGTGGCCGCGCATGGCGCAGATGATGGCCTGGCTGGCCAAAACCTACGTCAACACCATGAACATCATCCACTACATGCACGACAAGTACTGCTACGAGCGCCTGGAGATGGCCCTGCACGACCGGGACGTGCTGCGCACCATGGCCTTTGGGTTGGCCGGCCTGTCGGTAACAGCCGACTCCCTATCCGCCATCAAATACGCGCGGGTACGGGCCATCCGGGATGAGCGGGGCCTAGTGGTGGATTACGCGGTGGAGGGCGACTTCCCCAAATACGGCAACAACGACGACCGAGTTGACTCCATTGCAGTGCAACTGGTGCAGACCTTCATGGCCGAGCTGCGCAAGCACAAGACCTACCGCAATGCCATCCCCACCCAGTCCATCCTCACCATCACCTCCAACGTGGTCTACGGCAAGAAAACCGGCAACACCCCCGACGGGCGGCGAGCGGGCGAGCCCTTTGCCCCAGGGGCCAACCCCATGCACGGCCGGGACACCAAGGGGGCGGTGGCGTCGCTGGCTTCGGTGGCCAAGCTGCCCTACGACGACGCTCTGGATGGGATCTCCAACACCTTCTCGATTGTGCCGGCGGCCCTAGGTCGCACAGCGGAGGAGCGGGTTGTCAATCTAGTGGGGCTGCTGGATGGCTACATGCGGGATGGCGGTTTCCACCTCAACGTCAATGTTCTCAACCGCGAGACCCTGCTGCATGCCATGGAGCACCCGGAGCTCTACCCACAGCTCACCATCCGGGTTTCCGGCTATGCGGTGAACTTCATCAAGCTCACCCGCGAGCAGCAACTGGATGTCATTAACCGCACGTTCCATCAACACTGCTAAAAGACCAGCCTGGGGATCCCTGAAGTCCGCCCATACCGGGGTCGATGGAAGGGATCCCCCATCGATAACCGAGGAGGCCCGATGATCATGACTGTTTGTAGCGCTGCGGATCTGGTCAGCCAGTATGCCTCAGGACGGCGCGATTTTCGGGAGATCGATTTGCAGGGGGCTGAGCTGCAGGGGATCCATTTGGCTGGCGCCGATCTCAGCTATGCCGATTTCAGTGGGGCCAACTTGGCGGGGGCCAATTTGCGGGGGTGCGATCTCAGCTATGCCGACTTCAGCGGAGCTAACCTATCGGGAGCCGATTTGCGGGGATGTCTCCTCTTTGGCAGCAATTTCCGAGGGGCGCTCTTAGAAGGAGCCTTGTTGGATCACGCAGATTTCGATGCCTATACCCATTTCCCGAAGGATTTTGATCCCAAGGCCCACCGCCTGCACGGCATCACGGTGGATACCTCCGTGCCTAGCCCACACGACCCATCGGTCTGAGCTGGGTGGGATCCCCAAGCTGCCCTTTCGGCTTTTTATCCCCCTTTCTCCCTTCCAGCCAGGATAGCAGCGGTCTAGCTAAAAGACCCTAGGGATCCAAAAAAATCTAGTCCCAACCTAATCCAAAGAGAAATGGAAACTGTGTTCTATTTAACCTGAGTTAGCAATCTGGAAGAAAACCTCAAGATTGATTGATATTTTGCAAAAGTCATCCAGGATAAAAGTATGGATACCGTTATGAACCCCCTGACACCAATTGCTGGGCGCATTCACTCGGTGGAAACCTGTGGCACCGTCGATGGGCCAGGAATCCGCTTCGTAATTTTTACACAGGGTTGTCCACTTCGCTGTTTGTATTGCCACAACCCTGACTGTCGGGATCCGGAGGCGGGACAGCTTGTTACGGTTGAGTCTTTAATTGCCGAGATCCAACGTTACAAGAATTACTTGCGAGCGGGGGGAGTTACGGCTACCGGGGGAGAGCCTTTAATGCAACCCACCTTTGTAGCTGAGATCTTCCGTCGCTGTCATGAGTTGGGCTTGCACACGGCTTTGGATACTTCTGGCTATGGGCAACTGGAAGCAGCCAAGCCTGTGTTGGAGCATACAGATTTGGTGTTGCTGGATATCAAGTCTTATCTGCCGGAGCTGTATCGAAAGGTCACCGGTGTTTCGCTAGAACCCACTCTTAATCTGGCCCGCTATTTAGACCAGATCCACAAGCCTACCTGGATTCGTTTTGTGCTGGTTCCCGGCTTGACGGATCCCGAGGAAAACATTAAGGGTCTGGCCGAGTTTGTGGCCACCTTATCCAACGTGGAGCGAGTGGAAGTTTTGCCCTTTCACAAGATGGGGGAATACAAATGGCAGCAATTGGGATTGCCTTACACCCTTGCCGATGTCGATCCACCCACACCCGAACAGGTGAATCACGCCTTACAAATCTTTCGGGATCAAGGACTGGTGGCTATTTGACAATTCTGCAGTTGCGGCTTGGGTCAGCATAGCCAGGTCACGCTTAGATCCGAAGTGATTCACAGTTAATCTCTAAAACCTCTGCACCGTCTCCAGATTGGCCCTGAGCTGACTGGAATCCAAGTTGATCCCCAGGCTAACTTTACGGACTCTATGTGAACTGAAGAATACCCCAAGAGGAGGGATCCCCAATGGAAGTTTGCGTCACCTACCGCGATGGTGTTCAGTTCCAAGCGGAAAGCCGAGGGCACCGCATTCTCAGCGACCAGCCTTTGGACAATCACGGTCGAGATCAGGGAATGACGCCGCCGGAATGGTTTCTGGCTTCTCTGGGCGCCTGTGTTGGTTTTTATGCCGTCAAATATCTGGAAGCTCGGCAGTTGGATCCCAGTGGACTAGAGGTGGTGGTCACGGCGGAGAAAGTTGAGCATCCGGCTCGCCTAGACAACATTCACATTCGTGTAAAAACTGGGATCCCGCTGGACGAAAGGCATCAAAAGGGGCTGGAAAAAGCAGTTGATGCCTGCATCATTCACAATACGCTCACCCATCCCCCCACCCTGACCACCGAAATCCAAGTTCCTGCTCCTGTTGGCGCCTAGATTGCCATTCGGGTTATTCGACTATTTCCAACTATCCGATTGTCAATTGTTCCTATCGTCTAAGTCTTGATGAGTTTTGGAGGGATCCACCGATGCCAGTGACCCATCTAGCCGAGCTGGAAACCTTGATCCAGCAGGTGAAGGCTGCCCAAGCTGAATACGCAACTTTCACCCAAGAACAGGTAGACCGGATTTTTCACAGAGCCGCTCTGGCTGCCAACAACGAACGGATCCCGTTGGCCAAGCTGGCGGTACAGGAAACCGGCATGGGTATTGTGGAGGACAAGGTGATCAAAAATCACTTTGCCTCGGAATACATTTACAACAAATACAAACACGAGAAAACCTGCGGGGTTATCGAGCGGGATGAGAGCTTTGGCTACGAGCGCATTGCTGAACCGGTGGGTCTTTTGGCAGGTATTGTGCCGGTAACCAACCCTACCTCGACGACAATTTTCAAGGCTCTGATCACCCTCAAAACCCGCAACGGCATTATCTTTTCCCCCCACCCGCGGGCTAAACAATGCACCATTGCCGCGGCCAAAGTGGTTAAGGAAGCCGCCGAGGCAGCGGGTGCTCCCGTGGGGCTCATTGGCTGGATCGATGAGCCCACCATCGAGCTGTCCCAGGCTTTGATGCAGCATCCTGAGGTGAAGCTGATCTTGGCTACCGGCGGGCCTGGCATGGTTAAAGCGGCCTACTCTTCGGGCCACCCGTCTTTGGGGGTGGGAGCGGGCAATACCCCGGCAGTGATCGATGCCAGTGCCGATATTCCCATGGCTGTCAGCTCGATTTTGTTGAGCAAGACCTTCGACAACGGCATGATCTGTGCCTCAGAACAGGCAGTGGTGGTGGTGGATGCCATCTACGAGCAGGTCAAGGCCGAGTTCGGCCATCGGGGGGCCTACATTTTGGATCCGGAACAAATCGAAGCCGTGCGCCGCATCCTTCTCAAAGACGGTCGCCTCAATCCGGCCATTGTGGGCCAGTCGGTGCAGACCATCGCTGCCCTGGCCGGTATCCAGGTACCCGAAGGCACCAAACTGCTGATTGGGGAAGTGGAGAAGGTGGGGCCGGAGGAGCCCTTCTCCTACGAAAAATTGGCCCCTGTTCTGGCCCTCTACCGCGCCAACGATTTCCACAGCGCCGTAGATGTTGCTGTCCAACTGGTCAATTTCGGCGGGCGGGGACACACCTCTGTTTTGTATACAGATCCCGCCAATCGGGACGATATTGCCTACTTTGAAAATGCCCTGCAAACCGGTCGAGTCTTGATCAACACTCCCTCTTCACAAGGGGCCATTGGGGATCTCTACAACTTCAAGCTAGATCCCTCTCTGACTTTGGGCTGTGGCACTTGGGGAGGCAATTCGATCTCCGAGAATGTGGGGCCGCGCCACCTGCTCAACATTAAAACGGTAACCCAACGTCGGGAAAACATGCTCTGGTTTCGGATCCCGCCCAAGGTTTACTTCAAGCCCGGATGTCTGCCTATTGCTCTGCGGGAATTGGCCGGCAAAAAACGCGCCTTTTTGGTGACCGATAAGCCGCTCTTTGAGTTGGGCATATTGCATCCCATCACCCAGGTTTTGGATGAGATTCGCGTGAGCTGGGATGTGTACCACGATGTAGAGCCGGATCCCACCCTCAGCAACGTCAATCGCGGTCTGGAGCAGTTGCGCCAGTTTCAACCGGATGTGATTATTGCGGTCGGCGGGGGATCCCCGATGGATGCGGCCAAGGTGATGTGGCTGATGTACGAGCAGCCCCAGGTGGAGTTTGAAGGCTTGGCGATGCGCTTTATGGACATCCGCAAGCGGGTTTACGAGCTGCCCCCACTGGGACAAAAAGCTCAGCTCATCTGCATCCCCACCACTTCCGGCACCGGCTCCGAGGTGACGCCCTTTGCCGTAGTGACCGATGACCGGGTGGGGATCAAATACCCCCTGGCGGACTACGCCCTCACCCCCACCATGGCCATTGTGGATCCGGATCTCACCTTAAAGATGCCCAAGAAGCTAACGGCTTACGGCGGCATCGATGCCCTCACCCATGCTCTGGAAGCCTATGTGTCGGTGATGGCCAGCGATTTTACCGATGGGCTGGCATTACAAGCCATCAAGCTGCTCATGACCTACTTGCCGCGGGCCTATGAAAAAGGTGCTGCAGATCCAGAAGCCCGAGAAAAAGTTCACTACGCCGCCACCATTGCCGGCATGGCCTTTGCCAACGCCTTTTTGGGGGTGTGCCACTCCCTGGCCCACAAGCTGGGATCCACCTTCCATCTGCCCCACGGCCTGGCCAATGCCCTGATGATCACCCACGTCATCCGCTACAACGCCACCGACGCCCCCTTTAAGCAGGCCATCTTTCCCCAATACCGCTATCCCAACGCCAAGCACCGCTACGCGGAAATTGCCGATTACCTACAGTTGGGCGGGGCGGATGACGATGAAAAGGTCATGCGCCTCATCGAGGCCATCGAAGAGCTCAAGCGGAAACTGGAGATCCCGGCCACCATTCGCGAGGCCCTGGGGGAGAAAGAGCGGGAGTTTTACGACCGTCTGGAGGCGATGGCGGAGCAAGCCTTTGACGACCAATGCACCGGCGCCAACCCCCGCTATCCCCTCATTCAAGACATGAAGGAGCTGTACGTTTTGGCCTATCGGGGCTGCCGGGTGGATTCTGCTCTCTACCACCAGCCGGAACCAGTGTTGGCCTAAGGAGTAGGGTATGTGGCAACGACTGGATCCCAGTGTGGATATCTGGAGGGCCCGATCCCATCCCCTGAATCCCATTTTTCTGCCCCGTTCGGTGGCGGTGGTGGGGGCCACGGAGCGGGAGGGCAGCGTGGGGCGGACGGTGTTGTGGAACCTCATTAGCCACCCCTTTGGCGGCACGGTTTACCCGGTCAATCCCAAGCGGCACCAGGTGTTGGGGATCCGGGCCTACGAGCGGCTGTCCGCTCTGCCGGAGCCGGTGGATCTGGCCATTATCGCCATTCCGGCAGCGGGGGTGCCCAAGGTGGTGCAGGAGTGCGTAGAAGCCGGGGTCAAGGGCGCCATTGTTCTTTCAGCAGGCTTCAAGGAAACGGGCCCTGCTGGCTGGGAGCTGGAGAAGCAAATTCAGCAGACTATCCAATCGCGTCAGCGGGACGGAGTCCTTGGGAAGCTGCGCTTGATTGGCCCCAACTGCCTGGGGATCCAAAACCCCCACACGGGCTTAAACGCCACCTTTGCTGCCCAGATGGCCCGGCCCGGCAATGTGGGCTTCATCAGCCAAAGTGGGGCCCTGTGCACCTCGATCCTGGACTGGAGCCTGCAGGAAAATGTGGGCTTCAGCGCCTTTATCTCTCTGGGATCGATGCTGGATGTGGGCTGGGGAGACTTAATCGACTACTTGGGCGAGGATCCCCATACCCACAGCATTGTCTTGTACATGGAATCCATCGGGGATGCCCGCTCTTTTCTGTCCGCGGCCCGAGAGGTGGCCCTGAGCAAGCCCATCATTGTCATCAAGGCGGGGCGCACCCAGGCGGCAGCCCAAGCAGCCGCTTCCCACACGGGCTCCCTCACCGGCAGCGACGCAGTGTTGGATGCGGCCTTCCGCCGTTGCGGCGTGCTGCGGGTGGATCACATTGAAGATCTCTTCGACCTGGCGGAGGTGCTGGCCAAACAGCCCCGTCCTCAGGGCCCTCACCTGACCATCCTCACCAATGCCGGCGGGCCAGGGGTGCTGGCCACCGATGCCCTCATCCGCGCCGGGGGATCCCTGGCCCAGCTCTCCCCCCAAACCCTGGAGCAGCTTAACCAGCTCTTGCCCCCCCACTGGAGCCACGGCAATCCCATTGATATTTTGGGGGATGCCGATCCGGAGCGCTTTGCCCAAGTTTTGGAAGTGGTGTTGCGGGATCCCGGCAGCCAGGGTTGCCTGGTCATCCTCACCCCCCAAGCCATGACGGATCCCACCCGCACGGCTGAGAAAGTGGTGGAGACCTGGCGGCGCAGCGGATCCCGGCAGCCCATTCTGGCCAGTTGGATGGGGGGAGCTGGCGTGGATGTCGGCGAGCAGATCCTCAACCAGGCCGGGATCCCTACCTACCGCTACCCGGATCAAGCGGCGCGGGTGTTTAGCCATCTGTGGCGCTTTAGTGACAACCTCAAGGCCCTCTACGAAACCCCCACCCTGGCTCCCACCAGGCCAGTGGAGCAGGAAAAAGTGCAGCAAACCCTTGCCCAGGCGAGGCGGGAAGGCCGCACGCTTCTCACGGAGGTCGAATCTAAGGAAATCCTGGCCGCCTACGGGATCCCCGTGGTGCCGACGCGGGTGGCCAAGAGCCCCGAAGCAGCAGTGGAAGCTGCCGAGGCCATGGGTTACCCAGTGGTGGTGAAGCTCTACTCCCACACCCTCACCCACAAAACCGATGTGGGCGGCGTGCAGCTCAACCTGCCCGATGCTGAGGCGGTGCGCCGGGCCTTCGGGCAAATCCTCCGCAACGTCAGCGAGAAAGCGGGGCCGGAGCACTTCCAGGGGGTCACGGTGCAGCCGATGGTGGACACGGATGGCTATGAGCTGATCCTGGGGAGCAGCCAGGATCCCCAGTTTGGGCCGGTGTTGCTGTTTGGCAGTGGCGGACAACTGGTGGAGGTGTTTCAGGATCGCTCCATTGGCCTTCCCCCCCTCAACACCACCTTGGCGCGGCGCCTGATGGAAAACACCCTCATCTACAAGGCCCTCAGGGGGGTACGCGGACGCCCAGCTGTCGATCTGGAGGCCCTGGAACAGCTCTTGGTGCGCTTTAGCCAACTGGTGGCCGAGCAGCGGGAGATTAAAGAGATCGACATCAATCCGCTGCTGGCTTCCAGCGAGGGCCTGCTGGCTTTGGATGCCCGCGTCATTTTGCGAACCGAGCAGGATCCCCAGGTGCCCTTGGCCATCCGCCCCTATCCCACCCAGTACATCTGGAGCTTCCGGGACGGCATCACCATTCGCCCCATCCGCCCTGAAGACGAGCCTTTGGTGATCGATTTTCACCGCCACGTCTCCGATTACAGCGTCTATCTGCGCTACTTCCACCCGATCAAATACAGCGCCCGTATCGCCCACGAGCGCCTTACCCGCATTTGCTTTAACGATTACGACCGCGAGATTGCCTTAGTAGCAGAAAAACAGGAGCCAGAGGCCAATCGCGTCAGCGGGACGAAGTCCTTAATCCTCGGCATCAGCCGCCTCTCCAGAAAACATGGCTTTCCCCAAGAAGCAGAGTTTGCCATGCTGGTGGCGGATCCCTACCAACGGCAAGGGATTGGCACGGAGCTGTTGACCCGCCTCATTCAGGTGGCCCGCTGCGAAGGGATCCAGCACCTCACCGGCGAGGTTCTTTGCGAAAACGAGGCCATGCGCCGCCTGTGTCAGCGGCTGGGGTT
>NZ_JANSIB010000009.1:11400-17228 GCF_047461895.1 Synechococcus sp. R55.8
GCGAGGTTCTTTGCGAAAACGAGGCCATGCGCCGCCTGTGTCAGCGGCTGGGGTTCCAGTTGCACCCTTCTCCAGAGGATCCTGGCATTCTCAAGGCCACGCTGGATCTCGCTGTCGATGCGGCGATCCCCACCCCCTGTCCTGCCTAGGGATCCTTAAATAAAAACGGTTTGCCGACCGGCTTACCGTAGAATAGGAACAAGGGCCTGCTCCTTCCGCCTACAGCAAGCGGAGCCCCTCTGTCGGAGAGAGGCTGGGGGCGAGGGCGGCCCGAGGTTTTGAGGACGGCTATGGAGGTTACAAAGACAGGCGGGATCCAGAGGCTGCTGGCGAGCGGGGGACGGTGGCTGGGGATGGGATCCCTGCTGCTCTGCCTTCTGCTTGGCCTTGGCGGCTGTGGCCGAGGGGGGGGATTGCAGGGGGAAGTCAGGATCCTCCTCGCTTCTTTTGCGGTGACGCGGGATGCCTACCGGCAGATCATCCCTGCTTTTGAGGCCCACTGGCTGGCTAAAACGGGGCAACGGGTGCGCGTAGAAAGCAGCTACGGCGGCTCGGCAACGCAATCGCGGGCAGTTATTGACGGGCTGGATGCCGATGTGGTGGCCTTGGCCCTGGCTTTGGATGTGGAGCGCCTCGTGGCTGCGGGTCTCATCCAGCCGGGATGGGAAGCCCGTACCCCCAACCAAGGGATCGTTACCCGTTCGGTGGCAGTAATTGTAACGCGGGAGGGCAACCCCCAGGGGATCCGCTCTTGGCAAGATCTGGCTCGGCCCGGCTTGCAGGTGGTTACCGCCAACCCCAAAACCTCAGGGGGCGCCCGCTGGAACTTTTTAGCCCTCTGGAGCGCTGTCCCTGAACCCCAGGCTCTGGCCTTCACCACCCAGGTCTACAAGAATGTCCGCATTTTGCCGCGGGACTCGCGGGAGGCCACCGATGTTTTTTTCCAGAAAGGGCAAGGGGATGCCCTGATTACCTACGAACATGAGGTGATCCTGGCGGGCTTGCGCGGCCAATCCCTGTTCTATGTGGTGCCGGATCCCAACATTTCCATCGACAACCCCGTAGCCGTGGTGGATGCCAATGTGGATCGCAAAGGCACCCGTGCCGTGGCCGAAGCCTTTGTGGACTACCTATTCACCCCAGAAGCGCAGCGGGCTTTTGCCGAGGTGGGCTTTCGCCCGGTGGAGCCGACGGTGGCCCAAGAGTTTGCCTGGCGTTACCCTCCTGTTGAGAAGCGGGTTACCGTCGCCGACCTGGGCGGATGGGAGGTTGTCCAAAGCCGCTTTTTTGCCGATGGGGCCTTGTTTGACCGCATCCAAGCTCAGTTGTAGGGAGTCTCCCTTGTTTTGGATCCCCATTCAAGTTATCTTGGGAGCTATATCAACGGTTTGTTGACAGGTTTACCGTAGATTAGCCGCGGGTTTAACTGCCCTCACCCTCTCCAGAAGACTCAGCCGGCAACCATCCAGCAACTTCTCAGGCAAACCACTAGCTAGGCAGAACCTATGGGTATCACCATCGAAGGGGTATCGAAGCGTTTTGGCGAGTTTCAGGCCCTTCACCCCACCGATCTCACCATTCCCACGGGATCCCTGGTTGCCCTCTTGGGGCCATCGGGTTCTGGCAAATCCACCCTGCTGCGCCTGATTGCCGGCCTAGAAAAGCCGGATACGGGGCGGATTTCCCTCACCGGGCGGGATGCTACCCATGCCAGCGTCCAGGAGCGCAACATTGGTTTTGTTTTTCAGCACTACGCCCTGTTCAAGCACATGACGGTGCGGCAGAACATCGCCTTTGGCTTGGAGATCCGCAAGGCTTCACGGGCCGAGATTCGGGCACGGGTGGATGAGCTGCTGGAGCTGGTGCAGCTATCGGGGTTCGGGGATCGCTACCCCTCTCAACTCTCTGGGGGGCAGCGGCAGCGGGTGGCCCTAGCCCGCGCTTTGGCGGTGGAGCCGCAGGTGTTGCTGTTGGATGAGCCCTTTGGGGCCCTGGATGCCAAAGTCCGCAAAGAGCTGCGCAAGTGGTTGCGGCGCCTGCACGATGAGGTGCATGTGACAACGGTATTTGTAACCCATGATCAAGAGGAAGCCATGGAGGTGGCGGATCAGATCGTGGTGATGAACCAGGGGCGGATCGAACAGGTGGGATCCCCGGCAGAAATCTATGACCATCCAGCTACACCCTTTGTGATGAGCTTTGTCGGCCCGGTCAACGAGCTTTCTCCCCGCTCCCAACTCTTTTGCCAGCTTCCCGAGGTGCAGGCCGGCCCGCATCAGCTTTTTTTGCGCCCCCACGATGTGCAGATTGAGGTCAACCCCGGCAGCAGTGGTGTTTCTGCCCGCGTTAAGGAGATCATCCACCTGGGTCGGGAGATTCAGGCGGAGCTGATTCTTAGCGATGGCGGATCCCTGTGGGCCCATCTCAGCCGCGAGCAATATGCCAACCAACCCCTGCAGGTGGGGCAGCAGGTCTATGTGCGCCCCAAGGTGGTGAAAGCCTTTCCCGTCAAAAAAACCGAGATGACCGCAATGCCGGTGGGAGCTTGAGAAACGTTGCTGCAAGCTTTGTCTCAACTGTCTTGGCCGTGGCGGCTGACCCTGGGCTATCTCTTCTTGATGTTGATTCTGCCGCTGGCTGCCTTGATTGCCAAGTCCAGCAGCGTGGGCTGGGCGGAGTTTTGGCGGATCGCGACGGATCCCGTGGCCCTCTCCGCCTATGAAGTTACTTTTGTAACCGCGTTGCTGGCGGCTCTGATCAACGGCGTGATGGGCACCCTGACTGCCTGGGTGCTGGTGCGCTACGCCTTCCCCGGCAAAAAGCTTCTCGAGGGGTTGATCGATCTGCCGTTTGCTTTGCCCACCGCCGTGGCCGGCCTCACCCTGGCAACGGTTTACAGCAGCAACGGCTGGATTGGATCCCTTTTGGCCCCCTTGGGGATCCGCATCTCCTTTACCCGCTTGGGGGTGGGGGTGGCGATGCTGTTTATTTCTTTTCCCTTTGTGGTGCGGACGGTGCAGCCGGTGTTGCAGGAGCTGGAGAAAGATGTGGAAGAGGCAGCCTGGAGTTTGGGGGCTTCCCGCTTTCAGACCTTCCGACGGGTGGTGCTGCCCCAGATCCTGCCGGCGGTGCTCACCGGGGTAGCCCTGGGGTTTTCCCGCGCCGTGGGGGAATACGGCTCTGTGGTGATCATCGCTTCCAGCATTCCCTTTCGGGACTTGATTGCGGCGGTGCTGGTGATTCAGCGGCTGGAACAACACGACTATGCTGGGGCAACCGTGATCGGAACGGTGATGTTGGGGATCTCTTTCCTGTCGCTGGTGGTAATTAACCTTCTGCAAGCCTGGGGAAGTCGCCATGAAACCTGACGAGGTAGCAGGTGTCAAACCGAAGCCCTCAACATGGCTGTCGGGCCTGTTGATCGGGATCGTCGGGCTTTACATCGCGCTGCTGCTCGGGATCCCGGTGGTGAACATCTTCTATCAGGCGTTTCGAGAAGGGATCCCAGCCTTTCTCCATCGCCTGACAGAGCGGGAGTTGCTCAGTGCCCTGCGATTGACGGTGCTAACCGCGCTGGTCGTTGTGCCCCTCAATACCTTTTTCGGCCTCTGTGCCGCCTTGGCCATTGCCCACCGGCGTTTTCCGGGGCGGGCCCTGCTCCTGAGCCTGATCGATCTGCCCTTTTCCATTTCCCCGGTGGTGGCTGGCCTAATGCTGGTGCTCATCTTCGGGCGTCAGGGTTGGCTGGGATCCTGGAGGGTTATCTTTGCATTTCCGGGCATTGTGTTGGCAACGGCTTTCATCACCCTTCCTTTTGTGGCGCGGGAAGTGTTGCCGGTGTTGGAGGAGGCAGGCACCGACCAGGAAGAAGCCGCCAAAACGCTGGGGGCGACCCCCTGGCAGATCTTCTGGAGAATCACCCTGCCCAACATCCGCTGGGGCCTTCTGTACGGCGTCATCTTGACCAATGCCCGCGCCATGGGGGAGTTCGGCGCTGTGGCTGTGGTTTCCGGCAACATCATTGGCCGCACCCAGACCTTGCCCTTGTTCGTGGAAGATGCCTACCGCAGTTATGCCACCGGCTCAGCCTATGCGGCGGCGGTGGTGCTCTCCTTGCTGGCGGTGGTAACCCTAGTGGCTAGGGAGTTCCTTGAGCGGGGATCCCATTCCCGCCGGATCTTTTGATCCGTCAGGGTGTGGATCAGACGGGCTCGGTGAGGATCTCTGGCAGACAAACCTTAGTGCCCCCCAGGCCGCAGTAGCCGCGCGGATTCTTGGCCAGATATTGCTGGTGGTAGTCTTCGGCGTAGTAAAACTCAGGCGCGTCTAAAATCTCGGTGGTGATCTGGCCGTAGCCGTGGGCGGTCAGGGCCTGCTGATAGAGATCGCGGGTTTTTTCCGCCAGCTCCCGCTGCGCCGGAGAATACACATAGATGCCGGAGCGGTATTGGGTGCCCACATCATTGCCTTGGCGCATC
The DNA here is from genome assembly GCF_047461895.1 of Synechococcus sp. R55.8. NCBI lineage: Bacteria > Bacillati > Cyanobacteriota > Cyanophyceae > Synechococcales > Synechococcaceae > Synechococcus > Synechococcus sp. R55.8. The sequence continues at coordinate 15,879 of NZ_JANSIB010000009.1, forward strand.
CCCTGGGTAGGGTCGTGATTTTCCCAAAACACCTTCAGCAGTTGGGCATAGCTGACCTGAGCTGGGTCGTAAACCACCCGCACCACCTCGTTGTGGCCAGTCAGGCCAGTACAGACCTCTTCGTAGGTGGGGTTGGGGGTAAACCCGCCAGCGTAGCCCACCGCTGTGCTGAACACCCCTGGCACCTGCCAAAACTTGCGCTCTGCCCCCCAGAAGCAGCCCATGCCGAACATGGCCAGCTCCATGCCCTCGGGAAAAGGCGGCTGCAGCGGATGGCCATTGACAAAATGCCGATTCACGATCACCATCGGCTCGGCCCGGCCCGGCAAGGCTTCTTCCGGTTTGGGCAGGGACAGTTTCTTGCCAAGTTTGCCAAAGCCAAAGAGCACCATAGGGACAGCCCGATACATTCGTTAACACTTATCAGCCTAGCTCAGTTGGCTCCTCATGTGTTGGAAAAATCCTTGATCGGGTCAGCTCACCGATTCAAAAGCCCCCAGCCGCTTGGCCACTAGCAGATAGACGGTCATGATCCCCATCGGCACAACCGTGAAGGCTGCCGCCAAGGGAATGTTGCCAGAGGTGCCCTGAAAGGCGAGAACTGCCTGCCCGATGAAATAGCTGGAATTGCCCAGAGAATAAGGCACCACAAAATCTCCTAGCGTTAAGGAAAAGGTGAAGACCGACCCGGCCAGGATCCCTGGCAACGCGACGGGGAGAATAACATGGCGGAATGTTTGCCAACCCTGAGCCCCCAAATATGCAGAAGCCTCAATTAAGCTATCGGGCACTCGCTCCAAAGCCGCCTGAATCGGCAGAATCATATAGGGCAGCCAAACATAGAGAAACACCAAGAAAATACCCAAGTTGGATACGGCCAGCGATGGCCCGCCGATCCCGGGCAACTGCAAAATCTTTTCCACCCAGCCCTGTAGGCCCACATGGGTGAGTAGATAGGTAAGGATCCCTTCTTTGGCCAGGATCAACTTCCAGGCATAAACCCGAATCAAATAACTAGACCAAAGCGGTAGGAGCACCAACAAATACAAAAAGTCCTTCCAGCGAGGAGAGGCCAGTCTGACCATGGTATAAGCCAGAGGAAAAGCCAACACAATTGCAGCTAGGGTCACTGCCAAAGCCATAGTCAAGCTGCGGACAAAGATATCCACGCTGGCAGGAGTGAGCAGCTCCCGATAGGTGGCCAAAGTCAACTTTCTCAGGATCAGGCCGGTAAAGGGATCCAGATGATAAAAACTTTGCAGCAGCAGCGCCAGCAGCGGCCCCAAGTAAAAGACCAGCAACCAAATGAGAGGTGGCCCCAACAGAATGGCAAGGGTGAGCGTCGGGTGA
>NZ_JANSIB010000009.1:17328-24521 GCF_047461895.1 Synechococcus sp. R55.8
CTTGGCGGGAAGTGGAGGGCCATCGTAGACAGGGATCCTTTGAACCTTTTGGGGGCATTGGGAGTCAGACAAAGCAAGGTTGAGAACAAGGGAGCGTCCTCTCGTGCAGGCGGCAAAGGATACATCCGATTGGGAGCTGATCCAGCGCTGCCTCAACGGCAACAGCCAGAGCTTTCGCCAACTCTACCGCAAATACCAGCAGTCGGTACGGAATATCCTCTATCCCTTGTGTGGAGCCGATCTTTTGGATGACCTGGTACAGGAAGTGTTTATTCGTGCCTGGAAAGGGTTGCCTCGGTTTCGCGGCTCGGCCCAGTTTTCCACTTGGCTGTATCGCATCTGCTGGAATGTGGCCTCAGATCAGCGACGGCGCTGCGCCCGGCAACACTCCCAAACCCAAAACCTGGCCCTCGGATCGGATATCGCTCACCCTGGCCCCGACCTGATGCACTTGCACTACCAACAGGCTCTACAGCAAAGCATGGCTCAGCTTAGCCCTGAACACAGAATGGTTCTGATTCTGCACGACCTAGAAGATCTGCCCCAGAAAGAAATCGCCGAGATTTTAGGGATCCCGGTGGGAACGGTGAAGTCCCGGCTGTTTCACGCCCGTGCCACCATCCGTCAACACCTACTTCAGGAGGGCATTACCCCATGAGTGAGCACCCCAACCCCCTAGCAGACGAGCGGCTGCGCCACTTTTTGCGTCAATATCGCCCCCTCCCTCCCCCTGCGGCCTCTGGGCTGGAGGAGCAGATCCTTCAAGTTGTGGCGACTCATCCACTTCATGGCCGGCTCAAGCACCCTTGGCGTTGGGTTGGCATCTCCCTTTTGGCGGGCGCTTTGCTGGGCTGGATTGGCTATCAGCGCTGGCAGGTACAGGTGGTGGCCCAGGAGACCGAAGCCCTAGAAAGTTTTTTGGTGAGCACTTGGGGAAGCTTGCTGAGCCCAGAGGGAATAGAAACCGAAACTTGGTGGATAGAACGCGATCCAGAGGGATCCTAAATCCATCAGCCTCACGAATATCCCCCTTCATTGACCATTACACCGCTGAGACTTCTGAGACCTTGGTCAGATTCTTGGTCAGATTCTTAGAAAAAGCCTGCAAAGAACCATGAGAAATGCTTGGATTTGGATCCCCATTTTGCCACTCTACCTGGGATCCCTGGGTGAACCGGTGATGGGCCAACCCCGCCCCCTGCGAATGATGGATTTGCGCCGCCCCTTTGCTCGCAATTTGCGGGAGCTGAACCTCTCCGACGAGCAGTTGCGGCAATTGCAGCAGATCCGCCACCGCAAACAGGAAGAGTTGTTGGAGCGCATTTTGGAGTTGAGGGCAGCCCGCGGTCGATTGCGGGAGTTGCTGGTCGGCGATGCCCCTGAGTCAGAAGTGGCAGCTCAATTTCAGCGAGTACAACAGCTAACCCAAGAAGTGAATGCCAAACGTTTTGAGGCAGTTCTGGAAATGCGACAGGTCCTCAGCTCAGAACAGCGGCAACACCTGCTGAAAATTCTCGAAGAGGCCGCTCCATTTTAATTGGATGGCTGGTTGGTATGAGCTGTTATGGTCATTTAAACAGGAATGAAACATTTCCGCCTGGCTCCCCTCTTCCTCTGAGAGAAGGGGTGAAGGCAGTGGCAGGGAGCGTTTGGGGAGTGTCTCAACCTAGCTTGAAATGACTATAACAAGGCGCTTAAATATCCAGGGCAACAATGACAGGGGCATGATCGCTGGGTTTTTCGGCCCGCCGTGGCTCAACATCGATCCAGCAAGCGGTGGCTTTCTCCTGTAGCTCACGAGACAGATAATGATGATCAATGCGCCAGCCGCGATTCCTTTGAAACCCCCCCGAGCGATAGTCCCACCAGCTAAAATGGCCGGGATCTGGGGTGAACCTGCGAAACGCATCTTCAAACCCTAAAGCCAGGATCTCCCGCAGGGCTTGTCGCTCCGGTTCGGAAGCCATGATTTCTCCCGCTTTTTGGGGATCATAAATATCCCGATCTTCCAGGGCAATGTTAAAGTCCCCGCAGAGCAAGATGGGATCCCCTTGGCTCAGGGCAACGGCGAGGTAATCCTTCAGCGTGGCTAGCCAGCGCAATTTATAGGCGTATTTTTCCGATCCCACCTCAGAACCGTTGGGCACATAAAGGTTGAGAATACGGATCCCGCGGTAGATGGCGCTCATCAGCCGCTTTTGCTCGTCCAAATCTGCCGCCGCAGGCAACAGCGCACCAAACCCCCGTTCCACTTTTTCCGGGGGATCCCGGCTGATCAGAGCCACACCGTTGTAGGACTTTTGCCCGTAGACCTCCACATGAAAGCCCCGCTCCTGAAAAGCCGTCCGGGGAAAGTCTTCATCCACCACCTTGGTCTCCTGCAGGCAGAGCACATCCAGGGATCCCTGGCTGTCCAGCCAAGCCAAAACCTGAGGCAGCCGGGTGCGAATGGAGTTGACATTCCAGGTGGCCACTTGCATGAGGGATCCCGCTCACTCCACCAAGGCCCTTCCTCGGATTTGGGCCAGCCGCTCCGCATCCAGTACCTCACCCTCAGTGTAGTAGCCGGCAGCTTTTTTGGCCTCGATCTCCACACGGGCATCCGCCGGGATCAGCTCTTCTGGGATGGGCACCCGCTGCAGAACCTCAATGCCGGAGTTGGTGATGGCTCGATACTTGAGGTCGCTCATGGAAATCAGGCGATCGATTCGGGTTATGCCCAGCCAATGGAGCACATCCGGCATCAACTCCTGAAACCGGATGTCTTGCACCCCTGCCACACACTCGGTACGGGTGAAGTAGGCATCGGCCCGATCCCCTCCTTCCTGGCGCTTGCGGGCGTTGTAGACCAAAAATTTGGTCACCTCCCCCAAGGCGCGGCCTTCTTTGCGCAGGTACACAATCACCCCGGCTCCACCGGCCTGGGCCGTCTTAACGCATTCCTCAATGCCATGCACCAGGTAGGGGCGGCAGGTGCAAATATCCGAGCCAAACACATCGGAACCATTGCATTCGTCGTGAACCCGCACCGCCAGGGGCAAAGCCGGGTCGGTGATGGCGGCCACTTGCCCGATGATGTACACCGTCTGGCCACCGATGGGCGGCAAAAACACCGATAGGTCTGGACGGGTCACCAATTCTGGAAACATGCCTCCCGTCTGCTCGAAGAGGGTGCGGCGCAGCAGGCTTTCGCTCACCTGCAATCGTTTGGCGATCCCCGGCAGGTACCAGACCGGCTCGATTGCGGCTTTGGTGACCACCAGGCTGCCATTGTCTTTGAGGATCCGGCCATCCACCCGCAACCGCCCTTTGTTGACCGCCTCCTGCAGTTCGGGCATGTGGATGTGGGCCTGAGTAATGGCAATAGTAGGGCGAATATCGTAGCCCTGGGCATAGAGGGGAGCAAAGACTTCTCCCACAACCGCTCCCCAGGGATCCAAGGACACAATCCGGTCTGGATCTCCCCAGCTTGGGTGAGGGCCAATCGACACCACCGGGGCAGTATGGGTTAAATCGGCGCGGTGATCCGCCTGCAGAGAGCCACTGGCTACAGCCAATGCCCGATAGACAGCGTAGGCTCCCGCATGGGTGCCGATGACATTGCGATGGGCAAGATTGGTTAGGCTACCCACCACCGGCCCCCGCCGCAGCGGATCCAAGGCTCCCCAGCGGATCGGCTGGGCTTGCGTCCCATGAGGGGAGGGATGGGAAGTCAGGACAATGTGATGAGGACGGGAGGAAGGTTTGCTCATGGTCCTCAAGTGCTTGGAAAACTAAGAATCTGGAGAAAGCAGTATTATAGGCCATCCCCAGCCGTTTCCAGAGAGCCTGACCCTTCTTTTGGGGTGCCTAGACAACGATTTTGGCCAAACCCAAGGGGCGGATCCCTGCCGGCGAAACCTCGACCCGATAGGGCAACATCTCCACTCCGGCTTGCAGGGCCTCACGAAACAGACGGGCATAGCGGGGATCCCGTTCTTCGCCGGGGGCAAACTCGGTGCAATCGGCGCGATTGATCCAGTACATCAGCAGGGCACGCTGACCCTGTTGGCGCACCGCGATCAAATCTTCCAGGTGTTTTTGGCCGCGAGTGGTCACCGTATCGGGAAACAGCGCACGGGATCCCACAGCCCAGGTGGTATTCTTCACCTCCAAATAGGCCGAGCCAGAGTCTCCTGTCAGCAGAAAGTCGATTTTGCTCCTGCCGCAGGTCACCTCCCGTTGCCGGCGAGAAAACCCTGCCAATTGAGGAAACCACCCTCGCTCCAGCCCCCATTCCACCAGGCGATTGGGCAAGCTGGTGTTGATCCCCACCCATACCCCATCCACCTGGATCATCTCCCAGGTGTAGGCCAGTTTCCGTTTCGGCTCTGGGTGATGGGAGAGGTACACAGGTGCCCCCACCTGACAGACCCCACTCATCGGCCCCGTGTTGGGGCAATGGGCGATGATCTGTTGCCCGTTTTCCAGCTCCACATCGGCCAAAAACCGCTTGTAGCGGCTGCGCAGCACCCCTCTGTGCAAGGGGCTCGAAAAGCGGTAAGGTACCGGCCCATCCCCGCACTCCATCCCCAAAGCCTCTCCTTTCGTAGGTATTTTTCTTTAGGATTTTGGAAATCTTCTCCGGGGATCGTCTCTCCTGCGCTAGGGTAAATCATGTGTCCCAGGGCTTGGGGCAGCCTTTTACGGCTTTTTCCGACTTCATGGGAATTCTGCAGATCACTCTGCGAAGCAGTAAGATCCCTATCGCACAAGAGAGGCGTCTGCATTATCTGTAGTCGGTGCTGCCGGAAAGAGCTGTATTGGCGATTAAACCCATTTAACACCTCTTTTTTCTGCCCTTTTGTCAAAACTTGGAGAAGAAAACCCGAATGCTGCGTCTTGATCCTGATCCCGGCTTTCAGCCTGCGGATCCCTTGCAGGACAACCGTGGGCGTGTGGCCATATTCATCGACGGGTCTAATCTGTTCTACGCCGCTCTGCAACTGGGCATTGAGATCGACTACACCCGTCTGCTGAAGACGCTGAGTGGTCGGTCGCCCCTTTTGCGCTCTTTTTTCTACACCGGCGTCGATCGCAACAACGAAAAGCAGCAGGGGTTTTTGCTCTGGATGCGCCGCAATGGCTACCGCGTGGTTACCAAAGAGCTAACCCAGTTGCCCGATGGATCCAAGAGAGCCAACCTGGATGTGGAAATTGCCGTGGATATGCTGTCGCTGGTGCGCTGGTATGAGACGGCTGTGCTGGTGAGCGGCGATGGAGACTTGGCCTATGCGGTCAATGCCGTTAGCTACCAAGGGGCACGAGTGGAGGTGGTCAGCTTGCGTTCCATGACCAGCGATCAACTGATCAACTTGGCGGATCGCTACATCGACCTGGAATCCATCAAAGACCAAATCAAGAAGACCAACCGTCCCTCCTCCGCCTACCTGTACCGACCGGGGTTCACCACCGATGAGGAGGACGAGGGATAACTTTCCCTCCCCCACAGGGAGAAGGGAAAGCAGAGCAACGGGGGGCTTACTGGGCTTTCCAATTTGAAGGGATCCCTTGCAGCAGGTAAACCGGGTTCAGGGGGGCAAAGCGGGTGCCCTCGGCCAGGACGGCAGAGCGGGAGATCTGAACGTGATCTACTCGAACTTGCCAGCCCCGAGAACGCAGCCATTGCAGGGCCTCGCTGCAGGTTTCTAGGGTAGCGAAGTTGGCCACTAAGATCCCTCCAGGCCGCAGGCGGGCTTCCACCACCGGCAGCAGGTCGCGGATCCCTTTGCCGCCGCCGCCCAGCACCACCCGATCTGGGTCGGGCAAGTTGGCCAACACTTGGGGGGCTGCCCCCGGGATCACCTGCAGGTTCTCTGGGCCAAAGCGTTGCCGGTTGCGCCGAATCAGACAGATGCCCATGGCGTTGCGCTCGACAGCATAGACCTGGAGCCGAGAAGAGAGGCGGGCTATTTCGATGGCCACCGAGCCGGTGCCGGCACCGATATCCCACACCACGCCCTCTTGGGGGAGCTGCAGGGATCCTAAGGTGAGCAGGCGGATGGGCTGCTTGGTGATCAAGCCGGGCTGGTCGGGAAAGGTGTAGAACTGGTCGTCCGGGATCCCGACCAAAGGCCAGCGATGGGGATCTGGCTCCGGTTCTACCCGTCGCAGCACCACCACGTTGGGGTTGGAGAAGGATGAATTCTGACCTTCCTGGAGGGGCACGATCTGCTCTTGAGGGGATCCCAGTTGACTACAGACCCAGGCTTGGTAACGCACCGGCAGCCGCAGGTCGGCAATGAACTGGGCCAAGACGGTCGGTGTATGCTCCGGATCGGTGAGCACCACGATCACAGGGGATCCCTGCTTGAGAACGGCTTCCAACCGCTCCACTCCCCGCCCGTGCAGGCTGAGGATGGTCGCCTCCTGCCAGGGGATCTGCAGGCGGTTCAGGGCCAGCTGCACCGAGCTCACCTGCGGATAGAAGGCCAACCGCTCCGCTGGGAAATACTCCGTCAACAGCCGCCCGATCCCGAAAAAAAGCGGATCCCCGCTGGCCAACAAAACTAGGGATCCCTGAGCCATCTCCTGCTGCAAAAGCGGGATCCAACTTTCCACCGGCCCGGTGAGCGGGATCTTGCGGGCCGGATGATCGGTAAAGTGCCGGAGCAGATGAGGGGCTCCTGCCAAAACCCTGGCTTGGGAAAGGGGGGGGATCCCCCAGGAAGCCACAGAGCCATCCCCCGCTACCCCTACGACCGCAAGCTGAGGTGACCGCCCAGGTGCTGCCGTAGCCATTTAACGTTCGACAGGTGGGTGGTATTGGCGCATGTGATTGAGAAAATCCAGTCGCAGCTCCGCCACTTCCCGTTGCATTTCCCGCATCTCCCGAATAAAGCTGAGTTGAGCCTCGATCAGGCGGCCATCGCGCTCCCGAAATTGCTCCATCATCATGGCTTGCGCTTCCCTCAGTTCGGCAAACCCAGCCTGCATATCTCGGCGGCACTCCTGTATGGCCACCTCCAGCTCGTCTCCCCGCTCTTCGTTCTGTCGAATCCGCTCCTGGTTCTGTTGGATCAACGCCCTGATCTCCTGGATTTCGGTCTGGAGTTGGGCTTCCATAGCCTGCCGCTCGGCCCGCATTTCGGCCATCTGGGCCTCAAAGCGCTCGGCAGATCGTTGCTGCTCGGCCCGCATTTCGGCCATCTGAG
>NZ_JANSIB010000009.1:24621-38177 GCF_047461895.1 Synechococcus sp. R55.8
GAGCCTCAAAGCGCTCAGCCGACCGCTGCTGCTCGGCCCGCATTTCGGCCATCTGGGCCTCAAAGCGCTCGGCAGATCGTTGCTGTTCAGCCCGGATCTCGGAGATTTGGGCTGCAAAGCCCTGCCGCATCTCAACCATCTGAGCCTCAAAGCGCTCAGCCGACCGCTGCTGCTCGGCCCGCATTTCTTGGATTTGTTCTTGTTGTTGCTGAAGGTTGCGAATCAGCCACTCCTCTTGTTCTGGGGTCATGGGAAAGGTCTGAAGATATCCCTTCAATTCTAGTCAGTTGGGGATGGGATCCCGTTGAGCTGCCAAGAGAAGGGCATTGACAATGGCAGCAGCAACTGGGGATCCGCCTTTGCGGCCCTCCACCCGAATCTGGGGAACATCCGTTTGCGCCAACGCCTGCTTGGCCTCTTCCACCGCCACAAATCCCACCGGCACTCCGATCACCAAAGCCGGCTTGACCCGCTGTGCCCGAATCTCCTCCACCAAAGCCAGCAACGCGGTGGGGGCATTGCCAACGACAAACAGGGCTTCTGGATAGCGGCGTGCCAAGTTCACCATCCCATTGGCGGCGCGGGTTTGACCGGGCCAACGGGGCTCCTCCACCCAGTCCAAAGCACAGTAGAGGGGGATCCCTTGGGCTTTCAGACCTGACTGGATCCCAGCTGCCACCATCCTGACATCGACAATGACAGGCTGCTTTTGCCGTAGGGCTGCCAGGGCGTGTTCAACGGCGTTGGGGCCGAAGAAAAAGCGATCCCGCAGCTCAAAGTCGGCAGTGGCATGAATGGCACGGCGCACCACCTCATAAGGGATCCCTTGCCAGGGGTGGGGGCCGATCTCCTGATCGATCTGGCGAAAGCTGGCAGCGGTAATCGGGTCTATCCCGAAGGCTTCATCCATTGGGTCTGGGGTTATGGACACAGTCATGCTGGCATGTCCTGGAAGATATAGAAGAACCGGTGGCAAAGTACGTCCTATTAAATGATGAGCCGAGGAAACCACTAAGATTGGTCTAGCCTAAATTGGAGATGAGCCTATTGTTATCACCCACTTCTCCCTTGCACAGACTCAACTCCTATCCTTCCCCTTCTGCTCGGGTCAGCGCCAATTCCGTCGGCAATCCCGGTTTCTCCTCTGTTGATGCGCCCTCCTCTTCCCCAACGGGTAGCGACAGGGATCCCTTGTCGGCTTTGCCTCGCTACGGCTACTCCCAAACCTGGCATTGGCGGGGCTGGCCCATCCATTTCACCTACACCCCCAGTCGCGCCCAAACCCTTGCCGGTGTAGTCAACTTAACGGCAGCTCCGGCCCTTTTAATCCACGGATTTGGGGCGTCGGTGGGCCATTGGCGCCACAACATCGTCCCTCTGGGATCCCAGCGCTCCGTCTATGCCCTCGACCTGCTGGGATTTGGCAAGAGTGCCAAGCCGGAGATTGCCTACAGCGTTGATCTGTGGGTGGAGCAGGTACACGAGTTTTGGCAAACTCACATTCAGCAGCCCAGCATCCTGGTGGGCCATTCCATCGGGGGCTTGGTGGGAGTCATTGCCGCCGCCCGCTATCCCCAGATGGTGAAGGGCCTGTGCTTGATTAGCTGCGCCGATGGGCCCCATCCGGAAGAATTGCCCTCTCCCTGGGATGCTCTGGTGCGAGCCCTCTGCGAAGGGATTCTGTCGTTGCTGGGGTGCCCCCTCACTTATCCCCACCTCTTCAACTGGCTGCGACAAACCGAGGTGCTACGAGCTTGGATCAAGAATGTCTACAAGCGGGATGAGCAGGTGGATGACGAGCTGGTGCAGATCTTCCAGAGACCGGCCTTTGAGCCGGGGGCAGCCCACGTGTTTTTGGACGGTCTGAGGGCCATTCTCTGCCGCCGCTTCGACAGCCCCAAACGCCTGCTGCCCACCCTAAAAATGCCTATCTTGCTACTTTGGGGCCGAGAAGATCCGGCAGTGCCCAGTTTTTTGGCAGACCAATTTAAGCGCTGGCAACCTGCCCTCACCTTGGTGAAGCTGCCGGGAGTAGGCCACTGCGCCCACGACGAGCTGCCTCACTGGGTCAACACCCTCATCGGGGAATGGGCGGCCAGTCTGGAGACCTGCCCTGACTTGCCCACCCCCCTTCAGCGGGATCCCCGAGTCGGCTAGCTCAGCAAGTGATCTGAGCTATTCCCGGCAAGGTGCCACAAGTGAGGGCTATCGGCACAGGGCCCCCCCCAGCTTGGAACACCCCCAAGCCAAATCCCAGCCTGCCGCCGGGAAAAGGGATCCCGCTCAGAGATCAGGGGGCAGCTTGAGGATCTGATGCTGGCGCATCCCCTGCCAGCGGCGAATGAGATCGCCATCAATACCGAACTGATCCAACGCCTTCACCACCACAAAATCCACCAAATCTAGGATGGTACGCGGCTGGTGGTACCAAGCTGGAATGGCCGGAACAATGCGCGCCCCCGCTTCTGCCAGAGTGGTCAAGTTGCGCAGGTGGATCAGGCTAAAGGGGGTTTCCCGCGGCACCACCACCAAGCGTCGTCCCTCCTTGAGCTGCACATCAGCAGCCCGCTCCAGCAGATCCGAGCTCAAGCCGGCAGCCAACTTGGCAACTGTACCCATGCTGCACGGGATCACCAACATCCCCTGCGTGCGATAGGAGCCACTGGCAATGGTTGCCCCCACATCCTGCCAGCGATGACAAACTAGGGATCCACCGCTGCTCTCGGCTTGCTGTCGCCAAAAGTGGGCCTGCTTGCGGGGGTCTGTCGGCAGCAGCACCCCTTGTTCTCCCTGCCACACCTGATAGGCCGCTTTGGAGGCCACCACTTCGACGCGGTAGTCCAGGCTGAGCAGAACATGCAGAGCGCGCACAGCATAGAGCATCCCTGAAGCGCCTGATACGCCAAGGATGATGGGCAGAGAGGATGTCAAGGGCCGCTGGGGAACGTCTTCTGCTCAAGTCTAGCGAGGGGAGCCGTCCCTCGCCTGCTCAGGAGATCCCTAACCCACCGCTCCAAAAGACTTGCACAACGCGGGATAAAAATGCTCCTGGCGCAGGTTGAAGGCAGCGTTCAAGTCGCAGTCTGGCTCTTTGCTGTTAGGTTTGCAGATTTTGCCGCCCGTTGCGGATCACCCGCAAGGACTCCACCAACCGCAACTCCAAGTCTTGCAACACCTGATCCACGTAACGGTGGGCCTCCCGCTGCAGGCGCTCCGATTCCTGCAGTGTCTGTCGCCGCACCTCCTCACTCTGTTGATAGGCTTGTTGCAATAACTGCTCCGCCTGAGCTTGGGCCTGTCGCAGAATCGCCGATTCGTTGAGGAGCTGCTCAGCCCTACGTTGGGCCGCGGCCACAATTTCTTGGGCGTAGCGATTGGCCTCTGCCAAGATCCGATCCCGCTGGCGCAGCAGTTCCTCCGCTTCCTCCAGGGCTGTCGGCAGGTTCAGGCGGATAAAGTCTAACTGCTCCAGAATCTTTTCCTCTTCAATAAGGGTGCGAGACCAAAACAGGCGAGGGCTACTGAGAATGGCTGCCTCCAATTGATCCAGGGCCTCCTGGACGCGCATCAGAGCCAGGGTCTGATCCCCAAAGGGTACGCCGGCACGATTGGAAGGATCAGAGGGCAATTCTCGCATCAGTCTATGAAGAGGGGAGGCTGCACTGAGCAAAAGAGCAGATCAGGCAGGATAACGCCTACCATATCAGGTTCTCGGTTTCCTGAATCTGCGCAGTCTCCCCTTCGCTCCAACCACTCTTCGTGAAGTAGATGTTCTTTTTGATATGAGGGGACGATGGACTTTCTCCCTCGCGGAGGCTGTGAGCCAAGCGGCAGAGAGGCTGCTTACCGGTCGGTTGGTGCCACAGCGGCTGGGGAGCCGAGGTTGCTCGGCTGCCAAAAGAGCGCCAATGGAGGAGATTTATAGTCATTTTGAATAGGAATAAAACATTTCCGTTGCCTTGCTCTCCAACCCCCCTCTCCCAGAGAGATGAGCTGGGGGGTCGCGGCAGCGGCGCGGAGCGTTTGGGGAGTGTCTCAATCTAGTTTGAGATGACTACACTTTTTGAGTTGCCGCCAGTTCCCTGAAGATGGCCAGCCTCCAGATGGTTGACAGCTACCTATGGCACACTGAGAAAAAAGGAGTTGGAGCCCCAGCCTCTTATGCCACAACCGCAGCCCCCCAGAAGACTGGAAGACCAGTTTGTGGAGAATGTCTCCCGTTATCCCACTTACTTTATTACCGTTTTGCTGGGGGGGATCTGGGCTGGCCTCCAGCCTTTTGTCGGCCTGTATCGCAAAAGTCCAACAGCGGCGGCTATGGTTACGCTGGGATCCCTTTTGTTGCTTCTATTTGTTTATTTCACCCTGCGAGGCATGACAGGGAATACCTTTTGGCCAGAATAGATACTGGGTTGAGGTTGGGGCCCATGGGCGAAGCTGTGCAGTGGACGCCGGCAGCATAAGCACGCCTCAAGGGGATCCCTCTTTTTCGCCCCACTGCTGACAAGAACAAGAAGTAAAGTGCTCCGCACCGCTCGCGCGAATGAAAAGTTTGCCCCGGAATGGTGGCGGTCTATGGGCAGGCCAAGCCTCAATTGGCTCTTCAGGGATCCCGGCTGCAAGCTGTAGCGAGGGGATTGGATTTGCCGCTAGCTTGGTAGAGGTGTTCTCCTCCGTTTTTTGAACTCATGGCAGATTGGATCCTGTTGGCGCTGGTGGGTTCTGCAACCTACCTGCTGCTGCAAAAAAGTGTGGCCCGCCTTTCGAAGGTGCCGTGGCGGATCCTGTGGCTGGTGATGATGCTGCCCCCTTTGGTTTGGGTGCTGGGGCGTCAGGTGTTTCAGTACGAATTGCCTCCCTTGCTGATGTTGCTGCTGTTTCTCACCTCCTACTTTACCAGCATGACCTTGGTGAGACGAGGGGGTATTCGACCCTCAACCGGAGGCCCTCGGCCAGAGGTGGAAAACTCCTCTCCAGAAGCGGATCCCTCGCCGGCTGGGGAACCTGAGCCAGAGGAAGAGGAGGAAGACGGCGCCGCAGATCCGGTCTCGCTGGCTCTTGCCCACACCCCCATCTCTGAAGTGCCGCGGGAGAAGCTGAGCCATTGCTTCCCCTGGAACGTCTTTTATTTGCAAAATGTGGAGTACCGCCCCCAGGCGATCATCTGCCGGGGCAACTTGCGGGCGGATCCCAGTGAAGCCTATGAGCGGGTGCAGCAAAACGTGGAAACCACTTTCGGCAAACGCTTTTTGGTGGTGCTGCAGGAGGGGTTTGCCGGTAAGCCCTTTTTTGCCTTGGTGCCCAACCCGGCGGCGCGGCGCTCCCCGGCGGACAGTCGAGAGTTGCCGCTGCTGGCTTTGGGGCTGTTGCTATTCACCTTCTGGACAACCCTCAGTGCTGGGGCCCAAGCGGCTGGGGTTAGCCCTGACCGGCTGCTGCATTTGCCCTCTCTGATGAAAGGGTTGCCCTATGCGGTCGGGATCCTTGCCATTTTGGGATCCCATGAGTGGACTCGTTACTGGGTGGCCCGCCGCCACCACATCAAAACCTCGCTGCCCTATTTCATCCCGGTGCCTTTTGTCCTAGGGACTTTTGGGGCGTTTATCCAGTTGAAAGAGCCGGTGCCCAACCGCAAGGTGTTGTTTGATATCGCCGTCGCCGGGCCGCTGGCAGGGAGCCTTGTTGCTTTGGGCATGCTGTTGCTGGGGCTGTTGTTTTCAGCGCCTGCAGATCCTCCCGCGGTGCCGGAGGGGCAGCCGACCCCGATTAGTTTTCATCGCATTGACCCGCGCCTATCGGTGCTGCTGGCAATTCTGGCCCGCATGGTGCTGGGGGATCAGTTGCAGCCGGGGCAGGTGATCGAGCTGCACCCGCTGGCCTTTGCCGGCTGGCTGGGGCTGGTGGTGATCGCGTTTAACCTGATGCCGGTGGGCCAACTGGATGGGGGGCACATTGTCCACGCGGTGTATGGACAGCGGATGGGAGCGAATGTGGGCCGGGTAGCCCGCTGGTTGGTGTTGCTGCTGGCTTTGACGGTGCAGCCTTGGCTGTTGCTCTGGGCGCTGCTGCTGTTTGTGATTTCCAGTGCTGACGAGCCGGCCCTCAACGATGTGACGGAACTGGACGAGGCCCGGGATCTGCTGGGGCTGGGGATGCTAACGCTGCTGGTGCTGATCCTGCTGCCGGTACCGCCGTTTTTGCAAAATGGACTGGGCTTGGCCTAGATCCGGGGTAGGATCCAAACCGCCCCTGACCTCGTTCTCCTCTCATGCAACGCAGCTTAATTGTTCAAAAGTACGGCGGTACCTCTGTCGGCTCTGTGGAGCGTATCCAGGCCGTGGCTCAACGGGTGGCCCACACGGTGAAGGCAGGGCATCGGGTGGTGGTGGTGGTCTCGGCGATGGGGGATGAAACCGATCGCCTTGTGGGCTTGGGGGAGCAGATCTTGCAGGGATCCCCGACCACACCGGCCCAGTTGCGGGAATGGGATATGCTCCTTTCCACCGGTGAGCAGGTGAGCATTGCCCTGGTGGCCTTGGCGCTGCAACGCTTGGGGTGTCCTGCCCTTTCCCTGACGGCAGCCCAGGTGGGCATTGTCACCACTCGGGATCACAGCCGGGCCCGCATTTTGCACATCCACACCGACCGCCTGTGGCAGCACCTGGAGCGGGAAGAGGTGGTGGTGGTGGCCGGGTTTCAGGGCATCACCAGCCTGGCGGAGCTGGAGATCACCACCCTGGGTCGGGGGGGATCCGACACCACGGCGGTGGCCTTGTCAGTGGCTTTGGGAGCAGAGCTGTGTGAGATCTACACCGATGTGCCGGGGATCTTCACCACGGATCCGCGTAAGGTGCCTGAGGCCAGGCTGTTGCCGGAGATCACCAGTGATGAAATGTTGGAGCTGGCCAGCTTGGGGGCCCAGGTGCTGCATCCCCGCTCGGTGGAAATTGCCCGCAACTACGGTGTGAAGCTGCGGGTGCGCTCCAGCTTGGAGCCGTTGCAGGCGGGATGCGAGGGCACTCTCATTCTTTCTCCTCCCCCCCGTCCTCGTGCTGCCGACAGCAGTATCGAGCTGGGCCTGGCGGTGGATACGGTGGAGCTGGATCGGGATCAGGCCAAGTTGGTGTTGGTGGGGGTGCCGGATCGCCCTGGCATTGCCGCCCAGCTCTTTCAGGGGATCGCGGCGGCAGGGGTGAATGTGGATTTGATTTTGCAGTCGCTCCAGTTCACAGCCGCTCACGCCAGCGGGACGGACTCCTTGCCGCAGGGATCCGTGCCCCAGCCCACCAATGACATTGCCTTTACGGTCAGTCGGTCGCAGGTGACCGAGGCTGCAGCCGTTGCCCGGCGGATTGGCCAAGAGCTGCAGTGTGCAGCGGTGATTGTGGATGAGGCGGTGGCCAAAGTCAGCATTGCCGGGGTGGGGATGATGGGCCGACCTGGGATCGCGGCGCAAATGTTCCAGGTGCTGGCCGAGGCCGGGATCAATTTGCAGATGATCTCCATGTCCGAGATCAAGGTGAGCTGTGTGGTGGCTGCGGAGCGGGCCGGGGATGCCGCCTTGGCTCTGGGAGAGTCGTTCCAGGTGATCCCCCACTTGCATCGGGCAAAGATGCCGGCTGCCCCTCAAGACAGCCACCCGGTACGCGGTGTTGCCTTGGATTTGAAGCAATCGCGGCTGGGCCTTCGCAAAGTGCCGGATCGTCCGGGAACTGCCGCCCATTTGTTCGGGCGCTTGGCGGCTGCCGGGATCATCGTGGACACCATCATCCAAAGCCAGCGGGGCTACCACAACGGGATCCCCAGTACCGACATTGCCTTTACCGTGCCTCAGGATCAAGCGATGGCTGCTGAGGCAGTCTGCCGGCAGGTGGCCGAAGAGCTCCAGGCGGCAGGAGTTGACGCGGATCACGACATTGCCAAGGTCAGCATTGTCGGCGCCGAGATGGAAACCTATCCCGGCGTGGCTGCTCGCCTGTTTGCAGCCCTAGCCGAAGCCGGAATCAACATCGAGATGATCGCCACCTCGGAGATCAAGGTGAGCTGTGTAGTGCGCCGGGATCGAGGGATCCCGGCCTTGCAAGCTATTCACCGCGCTTTCCGGCTGGACTGCCCCTAGCCTGCCTCAGGGTTGAGCCGCCAGCAGCAGGGGGAAATGGTGGGCGTTGGGGGCGTGCATCACTTGGATCCCCAGATTGGCGCGGTTGAGGAGATCGGCGTAGGTGGGGATGAAGCGGCCCTGGCTGTCCAGGATGGACTGGTTGAAGTTAAAGCCGTTCAAGTTAAAGGCCATCAGGCCGATACCTATCGCCGCCGCCCAGATCCCCACCGTGGGCAGGGCCGCCATCCAGAAGTGGACGGAACGGCTGTTTCTCAGGCCCAGGCCGGGGAACCCCAGCCGCCCCAAGAACGCGTAGTGCCCGGCCAGGAAGTTGTAGGTGACTTCCTCCTGCCCGAAGCGGTAGCCGGCATTTTGTGACTCTTCTTCCGAGGTCTCGCGGATTAGGCTGGAGATCACCAGGGAGCCGTGCAGGGAGGCCAGCAGAGCGCCGCCAAAGACGCCGGCCACCCCCAGCCAGCTAGCAGGGTGCATGAGGATATTGTGCTCCGCCTGGAAAGCCAGCATGAAGTAGAAGGTGCCGGCGATCCCCAGGGGCAAGCCCTCCGAGAAACTGCCCTGGCCGATGGGGTAAACCAAGAGCACTGCCGTAGCCGCCGCCGCCGGAGCGGAAAACGCCACCGCAATCCAGGGACGCATGCCCAAGCGATAGCTCAGCTCCCATTGCCGGCCCAGATAGCACCACACCCCGATCAGGAAATGGAGCACGATCAGTTGGTAGGGGCCGCCGTTGTAGAGCCATTCATCCAAAGAAGCGGCTTCCCAAATGGGGTAGAAGTGCAGGCCAATGGCCGCTGAGGTGGGCACCACCGCCGCCGAGATGAGATTGTTCCCCCCTATCAAAGAGCCGATCACCGGCTCGCGGATCCCATCCACATCCACCGGCGGAGCAGCAATAAAAGCGATTACAAAACAAAAGGCAGCCGCCAACAAGGTCGGGATCATCAACACGCCAAACCAGCCGATGTACAGCCGGTTTTCGGTGCTGGTTATCCATTGACAAAAGCCATTCCAACTCCAGAGCTGCCGTGCAGCCGAGGAGCGGCGAATTACCGTACTCATAGGCCAACTCCTAAAGAGACAAAACCATTCTTTGCTTTGTCGGCTTCCTTGAACGGGGCAAAACTCTTCCCGCGCCGACCGCCAAAAGCGTCTCCTTCTTTCAGGCTAGACAGTTTTAGGGACGCCGACAGGGATCCCTAACTTTCGCAACGGGACTGTGAAAAAAATGGATTTGTCGATACAAATCAGCACCCGCCTGTTGCAATTGGGATATCTTTGAGAGCTTCCCGGCAGTTGATGGCAGCCAAGCTCGAGCAGATGTTTCTCAAGAATGGGTTCAAGAAAGAGAAGTCGTTCAGGATCCGCTTTTTCTCCTGCCGGCAAGACCCTATGGGCTCTTCATGGGGCTTCCAGAAGTTTGCTTGGGGCATTCCTGGGTGGAAAAAAATCCTGCAAGCACTTCACCTGCAGGGATCCCGACTGCAAAGCACGGATGGCAGCCGCAGTGGCTTTGGCTCCTGCCAGGGTTGTCACCAGAGGGATCTTGTAGGCCAGGGCAGTGCGGCGGATCTTTTGGCCATCTTGCTGCGCCTCGACACCGGAAGGGGTGTTGATAATGAGCTGAATCTGGTGATTTTTGATGGCGTCGATGACGTGGGGCCGCCCCTCGTGCAGCTTGAGGACTTTATCCACCGGGATCCCGTGCTCGGCTAAAACTTTTTGGGTTCCTTCGGTGGCCAACAGGCGAAAGCCCAGCCCCACAAACTCGCGGGCTACCGGGATGACCGCCTGTTTATCCCGGTCGCTGACGCTGATGAACACCGTCCCCTGGAGAGGCAGATTCTGCCCCGCCGCCAGTTGGGCTTTGGCGTAAGCGCGGCCAAAGTCCGTGTCAATGCCCATCACCTCACCGGTGGAGCGCATCTCCGGCCCCAGCAGCGTGTCGGTGCCGGGAAACTTGTGGAAGGGCAAAACCGCTTCCTTGACGGCAATGTGAGAGGGGATCACCTCCTGGGTAAAGCCCAGCTCTTCCAGAGTTTTGCCGCTCATCACCTGAGCGGCGTAGTCCGCCAGCGGATGGCCGATGGCCTTGCTGACGAAGGGGACGGTGCGGGAGGCGCGCGGATTGGCCTCCAGGATATAGACTTGACCTTTTTGGACGGCGTATTGCACGTTGATCAGGCCCACCACCTTCAGAGCTTGGGCCAACTTCACCGTCCACTCGCGGATCACCCGCAGCACCTCGGGGCTGAGGGTGCGGCTGGGCAATACACAGGCCGAATCGCCCGAGTGGATCCCGGCCTGCTCGATGTGCTCCAGAATGCCGCCGATGGTAACAGCGCCGGTGCGGTCGGCAATGGCATCCACATCCACCTCCACCGCCTCTTCCAGGAACTGATCCACCAGCACCGGACGATCCGGATCCACCGCCACCGCCAGTTGCATGTAGCGCTGCAGGTCTTGGTCGGAATAGACGATCTCCATGGCTCGTCCCCCCAAGACGTAGCTGGGCCGCACCACCACTGGATAGCCGATGCGGCGGGCAATTTCCAAGCTTTCTTCCACGCTGCGGGCAATGCCGTTGGCCGGTTGGCGAATATCCAACTCCCGCAAGATGCGCTCGAAGCGCCCCCGATCCTCAGCAATGTCGATGGAGTCGGGGGAAGTTCCCCAGATGGGAGCCTGGGCTGCTGCCAGCCCCTGCGCCAGCTTGAGCGGGGTTTGGCCGCCAAATTGCACGATCAGGCCGACCGGCTGCTCAGCATCCACCAAGTTCATCACCTCTTCATGGGTGAGCGGCTCAAAATAGAGGCGATCAGCGGTGTCGTAGTCGGTGGAAACGGTTTCCGGGTTGGAGTTGACCATGATCGCTTCGTAACCCAGGCGGCTGAGGGCAAAGGCAGCATGGCAGCAGCAGTAGTCGAATTCGATCCCCTGGCCGATGCGGTTGGGGCCACCTCCCAAGATCATCACCTTCTCTTTGCGGGCCGGGAAAATCTCCGACTCGCTCTCGTAGGTAGAGTACTGGTAGGGGGTAGCAGCCTCAAATTCGGCGGCGCAGGTATCTACAGTTTTGTAGGTGGGGATCACCCCCAGGCTTTTGCGGCAGGCCCGCACCTGATGTTCCGTGGATCCAGTGAGGTGGGCAATTTGTCGGTCGCTGAAGCCCATTTGCTTGAGGTGTCTCAAGTCGTCAGCGCTCAGGGATCCCAGCTCCCGCCCCTTGAGGGCTTGCTCCACCTCCACCAACTCCTGTAGCTTGTCGATAAACCAGGGATCGATGTGGGTGAGTTGGGCAATCTCCTGGGCAGAAAAGCCCATGAGCAGAGCGGTGCGGATGGTGAGCAGGCGGAAGGGGTTGGGGGTGCGCAGGTTGGCCCGCACTTCCTCCGGCTTGGGGAAAACCTCCGGCCTATCGCTGCCAAAACCGGGACGGTCGATTTCCAAAGAGCGCAGGGCCTTCTGGATGGATTCTTGAAAAGTGCGGCCAATGGCCATCGCCTCCCCCACCGATTTCATCTGGGTGGTGAGAACCGGCTCTGCGCCGGGGAATTTTTCAAAAGCAAAGCGAGGGATCTTGGTGACCACATAGTCGATGGTGGGCTCGAAGCTGGCCGGAGTTTTGCGGGTGATGTCGTTGGGGATCTCCGGCAGCGTGTAGCCCACTGCCAATTTGGCGGCAATTTTGGCGATGGGAAAGCCGGTGGCCTTGCTGGCCAAAGCAGAAGAGCGGGAGACCCGCGGGTTCATCTCGATCACCCGCACCTCGCCGTTGGCAGGGTTGACGGCAAATTGCACGTTGGATCCCCCCGTTTCCACCCCAATTTCCCGCATGATGGCGATGGCGTAGTCCCGCAGCCGCTGGTATTCCTTGTCGGTGAGGGTTTGGGCCGGGGCCACGGTGATGGAGTCGCCGGTGTGCACCCCCATTGGGTCGATGTTTTCTATGGAGCAGATGATCACCACGTTATCCGCCAGATCCCGCATCACCTCCAGCTCAAACTCCTTCCAGCCGATGACCGATTCTTCCACCAAGATCTGGGAAACGGGGCTGGCCTCCAAACCGGCAGCGCAGATCTCTTCAAACTCCTCCTGGTTGTAAGCCACCCCACCACCGGTGCCCCCCAGGGTATAGGCCGGGCGGATGATGAGGGGATAGCCGATCTCCTGGGCAATCTGCTTGGCTTCTTCCAGGGTGTGGGCCAGGCCAGAGCGGGGCACGGCCAAGCCAATCCGCTGCATGGCTTGCTTGAAGAGATCCCGGTCTTCGGCTTTTTCAATGGCCTCCCGCTTGGCCCCAATCAACTCTACCCCGTACTGCTCCAGGATCCCTTGCTGGGCCAGTTGCACCGCCACGTTGAGGGCCGTCTGGCCGCCCATGGTGGGCAGCAAAGCATCAGGGCGCTCCCGCTCGATAATTTTGGCCACAAAGTCCACCGTCACCGGCTCGATGTAGGTGCGCTCCGCCATACTGGGATCCGTCATGATGGTGGCGGGGTTAGAGTTGACCAAAACGACCTCATAGCCCTCTTCCCGCAGGGCTTTGCAGGCTTGGGTGCCCGAGTAGTCGAATTCGCAGGCTTGGCCAATGACGATCGGCCCCGCTCCAATGAGCAAGATTTTGTGGATATCGGTGCGGCGCGGCATAGGGATCCCACCAGGTGGCAGAGTCAGCCTTCTATTGTAGAGGTCACCTGCAGGTCAAGTTGCTCATCGGGATCCCTCTTTTTTGGGTGTTGCGCTTTCAAAGGCTATGCACAGCAGGCAGAGCTTGGATCCCTGGCAGGCAGGAGTTCTCTGGGGCAACCCGCAAAAGGGCAGCTTCTTCATCAGTATCAATAGACGGGAAAACTTGAACTCTAGATGATATCAATGCTATCGTCGCAGCAAAGCCGCCCAGGGATCTGCCGATCGAGGAAACGCTCTATGGCCACGTTAATTGTTCGCAATGTTGACGAAGCCATTGTCAAAGCTCTCAAACAAAGGGCTAGTCGTCACGGCGTTAGTGCAGAGGCCGAACACCGCAAAATCCTAGAGCAAGTCTTACTCCAGCCTGCGAAACAGTCCTTTGCCGAAGTGCTCAGATCGATACCTAACGTTGGCAACGATTCAGACTTTGAGCGGGTGCAAGATAACACTGCCCATGACGTATTTGCTTGACACTAACGTCATCAGTGAGCTGCGCAAACACAGTCAAGCCAACTCCGGGGTTCAAGAATTTCTTCAAACTGCCATTGAGCAAGAGGCCCGCATCTACATCAGCGTGATCACGCTGGGCGAACTCCGCCGAGGCGTTGAACTCATGCGCCATCGCGGCGATCATCTGCAAGCCAACCTTCTGGAGAGGTGGCTGCAAACGGTTGTCGATGACTATGCCGATCACCAAATTTTCGGGCTGGAGGCCCGCACCATAGCCGCAGGCTTGGTGTCGGGA
>NZ_JANSIB010000010.1:0-22548 GCF_047461895.1 Synechococcus sp. R55.8
GGTGACCCAGCCGGATCCCGGCCAAGCTGTGCGCCACCTGTTGTCATCTCAGTGAATGAAAACCATTTATCAATGGATCTCTGCGAGAACAATTGATCTCTAAGGATTGCTTGGATCGATGAAACGTATTCCTGTGCCGGCTCATATCCACTACGAATTTCTGCTGCGGGTGTTGGAGCGGCAAACCTTTCCGGCAGTAGAGGAACAGGATTTTGGCAACCGAGGCCGCACGCAAGAGCTGATCAACTCCCTGCGCAAAGCCCTCACCCAACAGGTGCAACTGGAGGAAGAGTGGCGACAGCGGGGCTATCAGGTGGACTACCGCTGGAATATGGACGAGCCTCAGCCTCCCTCTTGACCTTCCAGCCCACTGTAAGGTTTAGCATCCTTTCAGTGGCATTGGGGGGGTTTTCCAAGATGCAGGTTGTTTTGACGGTGCCCAAGCTGGCCTGTGGGGCCTGTATAGACACCATTGCGCAAGCGGTGCGGCAACTGGATCCCCAGGCGCAGGTGGAAGGGGATCCCAAAACCAAACAGGTGCGGATCACTTCTGAGCGGCCTGTGGGCGATTTGCGGCAGGCCCTCACCCAGGTGGGATATCCCCCGGCCTAGTCAAGGCTGGGTCGAGAACGGTCGGGCGTCTGTTTTGAATTCCTGTACATGGCTGCCTTCACCCTTTCGAGGATGGGGAGTAGCCGTTATTGCATCAACTTTATCAACAAGGTGTTGCCATGTCTGCCCATAAAGGGTCATCGGGTGCACTATCGGCCTCTGCGCCTTCTCCTGAGGGCACTTGGCAGTTGGCCTTACAAGGGATGAGCTGTGCCTCCTGCGCCCGCAGCATCGAACAGGCCCTCGCTCAGGTGCAGGGGGTGTCCCACGGATCAGTGAATTTTGCCAGCGAGCAGGCCACCGTCAAAGGGGATCCCCGGCTGGTGAATCCGCAAGCCTTGATCCGGGCGGTGGAGCAGGCGGGGTATCAGGCGCGCTTGGTCGAAGACGATTGGCAACAGTCCGATCCGACCGACCCAGAACGGATCGGCCAACGGGCGGCAGAACGGGAATTGAAGCTGAAGGTGGCAATAGGAGTGGGCCTCAGCACGGTGCTGCTGATCGGATCCCTGCCGATGATGCTGGGGCGGGAGATCCCCGGCCTGCCCCCCTGGCTGCAGGATCCGTGGTTGCAGTTGCTGCTGACGGCGCCGGTGCAGTTTTGGGTGGGCCAGCCTTTTTATCGTGGCGCCTGGGCGGCTTGGCAGCGACGCTCGGCGGATATGAATACCTTGGTAGCTTTGGGAACGAGCGCCGCTTTTTTCTACTCCCTTTTTCCAACCCTCTTTCCCAACTTCTTCCACCAGCAGGGCCTGCACCCGGATGTGTACTACGAAGTGGCGGCGGTGGTCGTCACCCTGGTGCTGGTGGGCAAATGGATGGAGCAGCGGGCCAAGGGGCAAACCTCTGAGGCCATTCGCAAGCTGATCGGGCTGCAACCGAAAACGGCAAGGGTAATTCGCCATGGGGTGGAGCAGGATATTCCGATTCGGGAAGTGCAGGTGGGGGATCGGATCCGGGTGCGCCCCGGAGAGAAGGTGCCGGTGGATGGGGTCATTCTAGAGGGATCCTCCAGCCTCGACGAGTCCATGGTGACCGGCGAGAGCCTGCCTGTACTCAAGTCGGCGGGGGATGAGGTGATTGGGGCAACGCTGAATCAGACGGGCAGCTTTGTGATGGAGGCGCGGCGGGTGGGCAAAGACACGGTTCTGGCCCAGATCGTGCGCCTGGTGCAGGAAGCTCAGGGATCCAAAGCCCCAATTCAACAGGTGGCGGATCGGGTGACTGCCTGGTTTGTGCCGGCAGTGATCGGGGTGGCAGTTCTAACTTTCGTGCTCTGGTGGGTGTTGGCGGACAACCTGACGCTGGCCTTGGTGAACACGATTGGGGTGCTGATCATCGCCTGCCCTTGCGCGCTGGGGTTGGCAACCCCCACCTCGATCCTGGTGGCCGTGGGACGAGGGGCGGAATTGGGGATCCTGGTGAAAAGTGCCGACAGCCTGGAATTGGCCCACCACTTGCGCACGGTGGTCTTGGACAAAACCGGCACCCTGACTGAAGGTCGTCCCACTGTCACCGATATTTGGGCCCACGGCTCCTCTCCCCTGGCGGTGTTGCGCCTGGCAGCGGCGGTGGAGCGGCACTCGGAACATCCTTTGGCCCAGGCGGTAGTGCAGAAAGCCGAAGCCGAAAAAATTGCCATCCCTCCTGCCCAGCATTTTCAGGCAAGGATAGGCAGTGGGGCAGAAGCCTGGGTGGAAGACCAGTGGATCCGCATCGGTCGGCTGAGCTGGCTACAGGAGATGGGGATCCCCTGGGATCCCTCTTGGTCAGAGCGGGTTCAGAATTGGGAAAGCCAGGGCAAAACGGTGATCGGCGTAGCCCAATCCCAGAGCCTGGTGGGGCTGTTGGCCATTGCCGATCCGCTCAAACCCACCTCTCCTGAGGCAGTGCAACAGCTGCAACAGATGGGTCTAGAGGTGATCCTGCTAACCGGGGATAACCCCACCACGGCCCAAGCGGTTGCTCGGCAAGCAGGCATTCAGCGGGTAATTGCCCAAGTCCGTCCGGATCAGAAGGCAGCTTACATACGCAGCCTAAGACAACCGCGACGGCGGGTGGCGATGGTGGGAGATGGCATTAACGATGCTCCGGCTCTGGCAGAAGCGGATGTGGGGATCGCCATCGGTACGGGTACGGATGTGGCGATGGCCGCCAGCGATATTACCCTCATGTCGGGAGATCTGCGCGGAGTCGCCACAGCCATTCAACTCAGCCGGGCCACCCTCAACAACATCCGCCAGAACCTCTTCTTCGCCTTTATCTACAACACGCTCGGGATCCCGATTGCCGCTGGGGCGCTCTATCCCTTTACAGGCTGGTTGCTCAACCCTATGCTGGCGGGGGCAGCCATGGCCCTGAGTTCCGTTTCGGTGGTCGCCAATGCCCTGCGCCTGCGACACTTTCAGCCCCCCAGACCAGCGGGCCGGCGTTAGGCCCTCTCCCAGGGGCAAGGGGGATTAGCGCGGCAACAGTTTTGCTGCCCTTTGAGCATGAGTCTGCCGTACCGCTCATGCCTCAGGGCTATCTTCTGGCAGACAAGGACATCCCCCCCAGGGGGCTTGGTGAACGACAAGCGGCAAGCTAACCTAAAAGGCTCAGGCAGACTGGGGAAAGCGCGGTGCAAGTCCGCCACTGTGACGCAACTGTGATGGGATCCCTCCCTCAGCCAGAACACCCACCTGCCGTTGTCCTGTACCCCTTGCGATTCACAAGGAACGGAGTTTTTTGTGTTGAATACCCTCAGTGTTTCCCCTCCGCTTGCGGTTGGGCAGTCTCCTGTTGTCCCCCTGCCCCTGTTGCTCATCGGCCACGGATCCCGCGACCCCCAAGGGCAGCAAGCCTTTCTGGAGCTAGCCCAGGCTTACCAAGCTCTCACCCCCCATCGACCGGTGATCCCTTGTTTTCTGGAGCTGACGGAGCCGAGTATCGCCCAAGGGATCCAGCAGTGTATTGCCCAAGGGTGGCAAGAGATTGTGGTCCTGCCGCTGCTGTTGTTTGGGGCCCGCCACAACAAGTTCGATGTGACGATGGAATTGGATCGCCTGCAGGCCCTCTATCCCCAGTTGCGCATTCATTACGGTGGGCCGTTGGGGATCCGCATCGAGATCCTGCAACTGCTGCGAGACCGATTGGCTGCTCTGATAGCTGCCCAACCGCGGCGGATCCCAGAGGCAGAAACCGTGCTCCTATTTGTGGGTCGCGGCTCCAGCGATCCTGAGGCCAATGCCGAAGCCTGTAAACTGGCTCGGCTGCTTTGGGAAGGATCCGGGTTTGCCGCTGTGGAAACTTGCTTTATCGGCATTACCCATCCCCGCCTGCCTGTGGGGTTGGAGCGGGCCTCGTCCTGGCAGCCGCGTCGGGTGATCGTGCTGCCCTACTTTCTGTTTACGGGGGTGTTGGTGAAAAAAATCGAGGCGGCAGTGGAGAAACAACGACAACGACAGCCGGAAATCGACTGGCTGATGCTGCCGGAATTGGGCCTTGTGGATACGGTGCTGCACAGCCTGCAGCAACTGGAGCAGGAAGCCCTGCAGGGCCAAACCCCGATGAACTGCCACCTGTGCAAGTTTCGCCTGGCCGTGAGCGCAGAGGTTGGAGCTGGGCATACCCATCACCATCCTCACGAGCATCATGACCACCATCACGGGCACGGATCCCATCACCACCCTCATTCTCACCATCACCCTCAGCACGGCCACACCCACGCAGCGGCTGGGGATCCCTGGGCCCAATTAGAGGGCTACCACCAACGGGCTTGGCAGGTGCCCTGAGAGGGAAACAGAGGCTGCTGGCGGGATAAACTGAGTGCAGACAGGCCATTTTTGAACCTGGTTTTCCCGCTCTAGCGGTTGTGATGACGAAAAAACGATGATGCTCTCCCGCTCCTCTTGGGTTTCAGGTGCCGCTGCCGCGGGGAGCGGGATCTTTGTTTTCGCCCTGGTGGTGGGGCTGCTGGATCAGATCCTGCCCACCCTGCCCAAGGTTTCCCTCTCCCTGGCCGGGATCCCTGGGATCCTGGCTGCCGCTGGGGCCTCCTATGGGGCCTGGCGGGTGGTTCAGATGGGTCTGCAATCGGCTTCCTGGAGCGACTTTCGAGAATCGCTGGTGGCGACCCTATCTCCCTTTGATCCTGCCGACCACGGCGGCGAGCCACGACAACCTAAGGGGGATCCTCGCCCTTGGCAGGTGGCTCAGGAGATCCGGCAAACCCAGCTCCGCCATCAAAAGATCCTTGACCGCATCAAGCAGCGGGTGAAAGCCGAAATCCAGACCTGTGAACGCGCCCAAGCCCAACTGCGCAGCGAGCAGCAACGGTCTCGAGTCCTGCAGGCCCAAGCCCAACAGTTACAACAGCATCTGCAAAACCTACAAACATCTTCCCCTTCTCCAAGCTCCGAGTCGACCAAACCCACGCCAGAGCAAGCGCTGCGCCAAAAGCTCCGCCAACTTCAATCCCAGGTCACCACCCTGAAAATAGAATTGGAACGCCAAAGGACCCAACTGGAACACGCAGAAGCAGAGCGGGCTCAACTCCAGCAGCAGCAGCAAAAACTCAAGCGCATCCTGCAGCGCAAAAAATTGGAAAATCGAGAGTTGCGCTCCCAACAGGCAGAATGGGCCCGGCAACTGGAGCAAACTCAACAGGAGCTGCAAACTTTGCGGGAGTCCTACCGCGCCTTGCAAGTTCTACAGGAAATAGGCTTCACCCTAACCCAAAACCCATCTCACGAAAGGGCGGAAACGGAGTCCTCTGGATCCTCCGACTAGCCGACCCGCTTTAGAACAAATACACTCCCCTCGCTGCCCCGACCCAGCCGCAAGTCTTCATCCAAATAGGTGATATCCAGCCAACCCGTTGGCTCGCGGCGGCGAATATCGATTTGAATAGCCGGGATCCGCTCCGGAGCCCGCTCGAGCAAATAGAGAAAACTCTCGATCTCGTAGCTCATCAAAGCTTGGGATCCGAGCACCAATCGCTCGAAAATCACCCTCACCCGGCGCTCAGATTCGGGGTAAAAGCGCGCTGATACAGCCAAGACTCCCCGTGGCATCCAAGCCTCCAGCCAACCGGATCCCTGGATCTCCGCCACGTTGAAGACCCGTCCAGCCTTGGCCCGAATACACTGGTAGATCTCGCCGGTGGTCAAAAAAGGCAACTGTGCCAGCCGCAGCAGAGCTGTGCTCGTGGTAAAGAGGGTGAGCCAGTTCCCCTCCAACCCTTCAGGAGCAGATGTTGGTTTGGGGGTGGGGTTGAGCGCTTCTAGGGCGGCAATCTGAGACAGGATCTGGGCTTGCTGCTCAGGGGAGACTTTCCGGCCCCGGTCGGTTGCCTCCAGCAGGTGCAGCAGAGCCGATTTTTGCTGAGCCAGGGCCATGAGCACACTCCAAGGCATCAACCCCATTTTAGAGAACGCCAGATCCGGCTGCCCTCAACCGTCTTCTTCTACGGGTTTCAGATTTAGATCTGCCACCTGCTCATACCCCAGCCCGGCCCGCACCACCAGCGGCTCGGATCCCGTCAAGTCAATTACCGTAGAGACCTTGGCCCGACGGGGGGCATCGTCATCCAGCACCAGATCCACCTGTTTTTCCAACTGCCGCATCTCTTCAGCCGCAAAGATCCCACCCTCATCCCAGGGGTCGCTCTCCCATTCCCAGGTTTGCCCAGAACTTAAGTCCAGGGATCCGACGGGATCCCCCCCCAGCTTGG
This sequence comes from Synechococcus sp. R55.8, assembly GCF_047461895.1. NCBI lineage: Bacteria > Bacillati > Cyanobacteriota > Cyanophyceae > Synechococcales > Synechococcaceae > Synechococcus > Synechococcus sp. R55.8. Next base: position 6,326 of record NZ_JANSIB010000010.1, read on the forward strand.
CAGAGGTGGAGACAATTGGATTGCCCAACTCTTCCAGCAAAGCCTGACAAATGGCAGAATCGGGCACGCGGATGCCGGTGGTTTTCCGTTTGGGCTCCATCACCAACTTGGGCACCAGCTTGGTGGCCGGCAACAGAAACGTAAACGGGCCCGGGATCAGCCGCCGCATCAGCCGATAGGCCGAATCGGTGACCTGGGCATAGTGGGCAATGCGTGAGAGAGAAGGGCACAAAAAGGTAAGAGGCTTGTCGTTGGAGAGCTGCTTGATACGGCGTACCCGCTCCACTGCTTGTTTGTGGGTCACATCGCAGCCAATGGCATAGACTGTATCGGTGGGGTAAAGCATCACCGCCCCCTCCCGCAAAGCCGCCGCAATCCGCCGGATGGAACGGGCCTGGGGCTGTTGCGGATGCAGCTTAAAGTACTCGGCCATCGGGCAGATGGGAAGAGGTCAAGACTGGGAGCAGCTACCCCCCAGGGGGTTTTCCACAAGAGGGCGGGGGGTCGGTGGCACCGACGCGGGCGGGGATCCCTGAGATTCGGGCCAGTCCTTCAGTTGTTGCATCAGGGCTTGGATGTGCAGACGGGGCAGATAGGGCCAGTCGCCGGCTTCTTCCAAATCCTGAAGCACCCGATACAGAGCTTGACGGGTATTGGGCAAAGACTCCCGAAAGGCACCTTCCAGGATCGCGCGGTGCAACTCCTCCAGCAGCCGCAGGAGCATCAGCAGCTCCACACACGCTCCCGCCCTCGCCTGGGCCGCCTGTTCAACAGCCAACATGATCTGACGCAAATCCGGTGGCAGATCCTCCGCCGAGATATACATAGCCACTCGTCTCTGGGTTCTGGGAAGGCAGGGGCTTTCCTATTCTAAGATTCTTCTGCCCTAGGACTGGATGGATTTTGCCCCCACAAGATCCAACTGCGCAGGCTGTTGGGATCCCCGACCCAGGCACTGCCACACCCGCTGCAAGAGGGCATCCAGCCCCTGCTTGGCAATCGCAGAAATGGTCACCACCGAAGTGCCGGCAGCAGCAGACAGCCTCTGGGCGCGCTCGGCAACCTGCTGGGGATCCAGAACATCGATCTTGTTCAAAACCAGGATTTGTGGCTTATCGATTAACCCGTGGCCGTAGGCGCGCAGCTCCTGCTGAATAACCTGGTAATCCTTGACGGGATCCGCCGCCGTGCCATCCACCAAATGAATCAGTACCCTGGTACGCTCCACATGGCGCAAAAACTCATGGCCCAGCCCCACCCCCAAGTGCGCCCCCTCGATCAGCCCCGGAATATCGGCAAACACCACCCCATCTCCCGATGGATGGGGCACCACCCCCAAATTGGGCTGCAACGTGGTGAAGGGGTAGTCAGCAATCTTGGGCCGGGCAGAGGAGACCACCGAAATCAGAGTGGACTTGCCCGCATTGGGCAGGCCGACAATGCCCACCTCGGCAATCAACTTCAGCTCCAGGCGCAGGCGCACCCGTTCTCCCGCTTCGCCCTTGGTGAATTGGCGGGGGGCGCGATTGTGGTTGCTCAAAAAATGGGCATTGCCTAAGCCGCCTTTGCCCCCACGGGCTACCAGCAATTGATCCCCCTTGCCCACCAGATCGCCCAACAATTCCCCCGTCTCCGCATTGAACACTACAGTACCGCAGGGCACCCGCACCAGCCGATCCGCACCACTGGCCCCGCTGCGATGGTTGGGCCCCCCTTTGGCCCCGTGTTCCGCCTTGATCACCGGTTGAAAGCGAAAATCCAACAGAGTTTGCAGGCCGGGATCGGCCACCAAGATCACCGAGCCGCCCCGCCCGCCATTGCCGCCGGATGGCCCCCCAGCCGGCACATACTTCTCACGGCGGAAGGCAACGATGCCATCCCCGCCATTTCCCCCTTGCACTTCAATTTCGGCTTGGTCGATAAAGTGCAATCGTTCTTCTCCCAAATCTTCTATCTTCCAGCTTGGCAAGATCCCCGGAAAACTTGCCACAAAAGACGCTCCTCTAAGCTACGATAGTATTTCCCAGCCACATCCCCCACAGGTGGGAAAGTGGGAGAGTGAATGCACTCTCATCTGGGATTCTGCTAAACTCAACTGGCCTTCTACCCTTTATCCCGCGCAACTGATCTGTTACTGCACCCCTATGAGTCGATTCACTGCTGCCGATGTAGGTTTTACCACTGAAGACTTTGCCGCCCTTCTGGATAAGTACGACTATCACTTCAGCCCTGGCGAAATTGTGGCGGGTACAGTATTCTCGGTGGAGCCACGCGGTGCTTTGATCGATATTGGGGCCAAAACGGCTGCCTTTCTGCCGCTCCAGGAGATGTCGATTAGCCGCCTGGAAGACCCGCACGAGATGCTGCAGCCGGGAGAAACCCGCGAGTTTTTTATCCTCACCGAAGAAAACGAAGAGGGACAGCTGACCCTCTCCATCCGCCGCATCGAGTACATGCGGGCCTGGGAACGGGTACGGCAGCTCCAGAAAGAAGATGCCACCGTTCGCTCAACCATTTTTGCCACCAACCGAGGTGGAGCCCTGGTGCGGATTGAGGGGCTGCGGGGCTTTATCCCCGGATCCCACATCAGCACCCGCAAGCCAAAAGAAGAGCTGGTGGGCGAAGAGCTGCCCCTGAAGTTTTTAGAGGTGGACGAAGACCGCAACCGCTTGGTGTTGAGCCATCGCCGCGCCTTGGTGGAGCGGAAGATGAACAAGCTGGAAGTGGGCGAGGTGGTGGTTGGCACGGTGCGGGGCATCAAGCCCTATGGTGCCTTCATCGATATTGGCGGCGTCTCCGGCCTGCTGCACATTTCCGAGATCTCCCACGATCATGTTGACACGCCCCACAGCGTCTTCAACGTCAACGACGAAGTGAAGGTGATGATCATCGATCTAGATGCGGAGCGGGGGCGGATCTCGCTGTCCACCAAGCAACTGGAGCCCAATCCCGGCGACATGATTCGGGATCCCAAGCTGGTTTACGAGAAGGCCGAGGAGATGGCAGCCAAGTACCGCGAGCAACTGCTGGCCGCTAAGCAAGGACAAGCGGCAGAGGCCCCACCGGAAGTGGTGGAAGAGGAGCTGGAATACGCGGCGACGGCTGTGGAATGAGGGCAAGCTTGGCGCCATCTCTGCCTGCGATGAGACTGAGGTTAGGAGCCTTCAGCTCCGTTGGCGTGGGTGGCTCGTGGGAGCGGGGCAGCCCAGGCTCCTAGGGAGACGGGTACTGCTGCTGTGGCGAAGTAGGCCGACGGCGCTCACGCAGGGCTGCAAACCTGCGCCAGTAACGGGAATCCCCCGCTCCTGAGCTTGAGGAGCTGGTCAAAGACTGTAGATCTGCCCATCCATGAGCAGATGGGTGATGCCTTTCTTTTGCAGTTGGGTGCGCACAATCTCCAGAATGTAGCCGGGAAACTGGATTACCCGGTAGGGTGGGTAGGTGTTGCTGCCCCGACGGCTCATTTCGGAAAAGCGGCGGGCCACCTTGTGGCTGTCGAAAATCGGCAGCGTATTGGCGTTATCCATCCCTTCGATGGGCAGGGATCCCGAGCCAAAGAATTCTTTGAGAGGGCGGGTGGTCAGTTCTTGGTAGCGGTCAACAACGACATAGCAGGTTTCCGGTAGGGTGAGCTCTTCCAGGGGTAATACCTGAATTTGATAGCTGGGATCGGTGAGGGGATCCTCTTCTGGCCCATCTTCATCTTCTAGGAGATAGTCAGGGTCGTCCTCATCCTCGTCTTCGAGGTCACGGTCTTCTTCGGTCTCTTCCTCATCCTCTTCCCCGACATCCTCCACATCTTCCTGAAGCTCAGCCGCCAACTGCAGTTCTTCTGGGGGCAGTTTTGGCAGAGACTCTGTTCCAGCGGTGTTATCCTCGCCTTCGTCGTTTGCGTTCGGCTGCAGCGAGGGAGATGAAAAAGGCAGCTCCGGCTCCAGCGGCAAAATCTGCTGCTCTGGGGCTGGGATCCTGCCAACAGCAACTTTTTCCCCCATGTCTTTGCGGCGGGCAGCCGAGCGTTTGAGATGGATCAACCGCTGATACTCATCGGCAGCGATATTTTCCTTCAACACGCGGGTGATGGTGGTGATGCTCACCTGAAATTGCTCCGCCAATTCGACGGCGGTCGCTGCTGAGCCGCGGTAGGCGCTAACAATTTGCTGTTGTTCTTGCTCTGAAAGTTTGCTGCGAGCCATCCCAGATCACCCAATCCAAAAACCGAAAAAACTGAAGAGGATCCTTAGCCAGCGGCGGTTGCCCCGCACACCCGGCTGAGGCCGGCAGCCAGCTGCTCCCGCTCCAGCCCCTTGCCGATCAACACAATTTTGGACAGGCGGGGCTCATCGGGATCCCAGTCCCGTTCCAGAAAAAGGGTTTGCCGCTGGCCCACCTGATGGAAGATAACCCGCTGCGGCTCATCCACAACCCACAGCACCCCCTTGGCGCGAAAAAGGGTCTCGGGCATGTCTTGTAGCCAATCGCGAAAAGCCGCCAAATCCAGCGGCTGCTGCAGTTGAAAGCTCACCGATTGGATCCCGTCCTCCTCCAGGTGATGGCTGGGGTGGGCCTCAGTCCCCGAATCGGGGAGCCTGGGATCCCACAATTCTGGGCGGAAGGCATGCACATCCAAGATGCGGGCCAGAGGCACCTGGGCATGGGTGGTGAGCAGGCAAGGGGCAGCGGGGTTGTAGCGGCGCAGATCGAGAAGGATCCGCTCTCGTTCGGCTTCGTCGATCAAATCCACCTTATTGAGCAACAAAATGTCAGCGCTGCCGATCTGGTGGGCGGCGGTTTGCGAGCGCTGGAAATTGCGCCAGTATTCGGCACCGTCAACCAAGGTCACCACGCCATCCAGGCGCAACTCCTCATGAAAGACCCTCTGCACAAATAGCTCGGTCACCTGCCTGGGATCCGCCACCCCACTGGTTTCCACCACCAGGTAATCCAACGCCTGGGCATGCTGGAGCAGCTGGCGGGCCGCCCGTTCAAAATCCTCTCGCACCGTGCAGCAGAGGCAACCATTGTTGAGCTGCATCAGCCCCCCCTCGGGCATGTTGACCAACTCGCCATCGATGGAAATCTCGCCAAACTCGTTGAGGATAACCCCAATGCGCAACCCATGCTCCTCTTCCAAGATGCGCTTGAGCAGCGTGGTTTTGCCACTGCCCAAAAAACCTGTCAAAATCGTCACCGGAAGCTGAGCTTTCATATCAGGTGAGGCTGAACTGACAAGCGGCCAACAAACCCTTCTCTCAAGTTCCCCAGAAGCTCTACTAGCTTAGCTTTAGGGTTGGCTCTCCAGGATCTGGACAAGGGGGAACGACCGCTCCCACCCAAATTAGATCCTCTAACCCATCAACTATTTATTTATTAATGTCCTCTGGGCGTTGGGGCAGACTCTCTCCTGAGGATCCCTGGGGACGAATGAGCTCGATCGGCAGGCCATCGGGATCGGCGATGAACGCCACTTCATAGACCTGGCCCCCAATTTGCTGGAGCTGGGGCGGCAGCAGCAGGGTAAGGGGCACTTGCGCTCGCAAATGTTCTAGGTAGTTGGCCAGGGATCCCCATTCGGGGCCCACCTCAAAAGCGGGGTGATAGTAGCCCACATAGTGGGGATCCCCAAAGGGATCCGGGGCAGGATGGGGCTGCGGCACTTGTATCAGCTCCAAACGCCCCCAGGGGCCGCGCATCCAGCAGGCCAGCGTGATCCCGGCAGTAAAGCGTTCTTCCACCGCAAAGCCCAGCCCCTCGTAAAAAGCGATGGAGCGGAAGATATCGGCGGTGCGAATGGAAAAATGGTGTAGTTTCATCGTCCTGCAAAGCAGCCAGATGGGGCCAGACCGCTCGGATCATCGCCGATGACGGCTGGTCAAGCGCAGGTAGACTTGCTACGCTCCAGAAAAGTAGGCTGTCTATCTTAAGCACCTCTTGCAGTGTATGCTGGCCCGCCCAATCCTTGGGGCGGGAAATGCGACAACCTAAGCCGATTGCTGCCAACCTCAATTATGCCTAAGCTGGTCATTGTCGAATCTCCCACCAAAGCCCGTACCATCCGTGGGTTCTTGCCTGCGGGGTATGAGGTTCAGGCCTCGATGGGACATGTGCGGGATCTTCCCGATTCGGCATCTGAAATTCCAGAAGAATTGAAAGGAGAAGAGTGGAGCCGCCTGGGGGTCAATGTCCACGCCGACTTCGAGCCCCTCTACGTCATCCCCAAGGACAAAAGAAAGGTGGTCAAGGAGCTGAAGGAAGCGCTCAAGAAGGCGGACGAGCTGATCCTGGCCACCGACGAAGACCGCGAAGGGGAAAGCATTAGCTGGCACTTGCAGCAGGTGCTGCAACCCAAAGTGCCCACCCGCCGCATGGTGTTCCACGAGATTACCCGCGAGGCCATTCAGGAGGCGCTGCAAAACTGCCGTGAGGTGGATGAACAACTGGTGCGTGCCCAGGAGACCCGCCGCATCTTGGATCGCCTGGTGGGCTATACCCTGTCGCCGCTGCTGTGGAAAAAAATTGCCCCCAAACTCTCGGCAGGGCGGGTGCAGTCGGTGGCGGTCAAGCTTTTGGTGGATCGAGAGCGGGAGCGGCGCGCCTTCAGAAAAGCCTCCTACTGGGATCTCAAAGCGGAGCTGCAGCCCAAAACGACCGTCGCCGGCCAGCAGGCTGTCTTTCCAGCAGAGCTGGTGAGCTTGGGTGGCAAACGCCTGGCCAATGGGCAAGACTTCGATCCCAGCACCGGCCAGCTCATTGCCGGGCGGGATGTGGTGTTGTTGGATCAGGCCCAGGCCGAGGCCCTGCGGGATCGCTTGCTGGGAAAAGCCTGGATCGTCAGCTCTGTGGAAGAGCGCCCCTCCACCCGCAAACCTGCCCCTCCCTTTACCACCTCCACCCTGCAGCAGGAGGCCAACCGCAAGCTGCACCTGTCGGCCCAGCAGACGATGCGCATTGCCCAAAAGCTCTACGAAGAGGGCTACATCACCTACATGCGCACCGATTCGGTCCACCTGTCGGAGCAGGCCATCCGCGCTGCCCGCGCCTGCGTGGAGTCGATGTACGGCAGAGAATATCTCAGCCCCGAGCCCCGTCAGTACACCACCAAAACCAAAGGGGCGCAAGAAGCCCACGAGGCCATTCGTCCTGCTGGATCAGAGTTTCGCCTGCCCAGCCAAACCCCCCTCTCCGGCCAGGAGCTGGCCCTCTACGACCTGATCTGGAAGCGCACCGTCGCCAGCCAAATGGCTGAGGCGCGGCAGACCCACACCATCGTACTCATCGCCGTAGACGATGCGGTGTTCCGGGCCAGCGGCAAGCGCATCGATTTTCCCGGCTTTTTCCGCGCCTATGTGGAGGGATCCGACGACCCAGAGGCGGCTTTGGAAGATCGGGAGGTGCATCTGCCTCTGTTGCGGCAGGGGGATCCCCTCCGCTGCCAGAAGCTGGAACCCGTTGCCCACGAAACCCAGCCTCCAGCCCGATATACGGAAGCCTCCTTGGTCAAGGTGTTGGAAAGTGAGGGCATTGGCCGCCCCAGCACCTACGCCACCATCTTGAATACGATCATGAGCCGTGGCTACGTCAGGCCGATGGGAAGTGCCCTCGTGCCCACCTACACGGCTTTTGCAGTCACCGAGCTACTGGAAAAATACTTTCCCAACCTGGTGAATACCCGCTTCACTGCCGAGATGGAGCAAACGCTGGACGACATTGCTTCTGGACAGGCGGAGTGGCTGCCCTATCTGCGCCATTTCTTCTTGGGCGAGCAGGGTCTCGAGGGACAGGTGAAGGCGCGCGAGCTGGAAATTGATTCCGGCCTGGCCCGCTCCATCCATCTGGAGAACCTGCCTGTCAAGATCGGCATTGGCCCCTATGGCCCCTATGTAGCAGTTGAAACTGAGTCTGGAGAGGTGCGCGCCAACCTGCCGGAGGATATTCCCCCCGCCGATCTGAGCCCAGAACACATTGCGGAGCTGATCCAGCGGAAGCAAGAAGGCCCCAAGCCCATTGCCTTTCACCCGGAAACCCAGGAGCCAATCTATGTGATCCCGCAGGGCCCCTATGGCCCCTATGTGCAGTTGGGAGAAGTTTCTGAGGACAACAAAAAACCCAAGCGCACCTCCCTGCCCAAAGGGTTGAAACCGGATCAGGTCACGCCAGAGATTGCCTTGGGGTTGCTGAGCTTGCCTCGCACCTTGGGGGAACACCCGGAATCGGGGAAAAAAGTGCAGGCCGGTATTGGCCGCTTCGGCCCCTACGTAGTCTGTGATGGCGATTTCCGCTCTCTGCCCGCCGAGGAGGATGTGCTGACCATCAGCCTGGAGCGGGCGCTGGAGTTGTTGGCCCAGCCCAAGAAAGGCCGTGGGCGCGGCTCTGCCAAGCCCTTGCGGGAGCTGGGATCCCATCCTGAGGATGGTGAGCCGGTCAATCTGCACGACGGCCCCTACGGGCTGTATGTCAAACATGGCAAGGTCAATGCCTCTTTGCCCAAAGGGATCCCTGCCGAAGCGGTTACCCTGGAAATGGCCCTGCAGGTGCTGGCTGAAAAAGAAGTCTCTTCTGCAGAGGTCAAGGGGAAAAGCCGCTCGACCGCTTCTGCAGGTAAAGCCCAAGCCAAAGCTGCCTCCAGCAGCCCTACAGCCCAGCAGGCCGGAAATGCTGTGCCGCAGAAGCGGCGTAAAGCGCAAACCACTTCCACTGGCAGCGGGATGGCCAAAGAGCCGCAAGCCCAAGCGAATGGGTCAGCCCAGGTGGGATCCCGTCCCACCATTGTGAAGATCACCCCCAAAGCCCCCGCCTGAGGTCAGCTTCTTGGGGTGCGATGGCCCAAGGTCGCCTGCTCAAGGTGGCTCAGGGATCGGCTATGTAGCAGCTTTGCTGACGAAACAACTGCTCCAAGGGCCACAAGCAGCGGCCACAGCGGCTTCCCGATTGGCAATGCACCCGCATCGCTTCTGCAAACGGCAAGGGATCCTGCTGCTGGCGCTTGGGAATCTGGGCGTGTTCCAGCTCACTGCAGTAGCAGTAGGCAGGATGGCGACGATGGGGGTGTGCAAGGGACACGGGAGTAAATGAGAGTTGGAGTCGGGGCCAACAGCCTTCAGCTCAACGTTATCACCTGGGTGCCGGGGAAGTAGTGATTGAGAATTTGCGGCGCCGTGTAGCCCTGCTCGGCCAAGCCGCGGGATCCCCACTGACACAGTCCCACCCCATGCCCGGCTCCGCGATAGGTGAAAAGGTACACTTCCTGCTGGCCGGCCTTTGGCTGGAGACGTTCCCACGTGAAGCGGTTGCTGGGGAGGATCCCCCAACCCAGGGTTTGGCCAAGGCGCAGCACAAACTCTTGGCCAGTCAACAGTTGGGATCCAACGCGGATGCGCAGGGGGCGACCCCAGGGATCCGACTGCACAATCTCCAGATCGCCGTTGCCGAAGGCTGGCTCCAACTCCCGTCGGCTGAGCCGGACGCTGTGAGGGCCATAGAAGGGAGAGGCGCGACACCCGTCACAGATCACCCCTTGTAGGTAGGGGCGGGCGGGTGGGGCAAAAATATCCTGATTGGCGCTGGTGTGGCCCCCACAGGTGGAGTGAAACAGAACCTCTATCGGCTGGCCGGCATGGGTTAGGATCTGCCCTCGGGTTGCCCGCACCGCAGCAGTGGTCGCCGCCGTCTCATAGGCCAGGCCACCATAGAACTGGTGGGCGGTGGAGTCTTGCAATGGCCTTATCGGGGCAGAGGGCCATTCTCTTCTGGGGCCGGGGCACAGATGGGGAACGGCCAAGGTACGGGCCAAGATGGCTTGCGCCTGCAAGGCGGCAGCTGGCCAGTCGGCGGGCATTTCGCTGGGCACCAAAGCCAGCAGATAGTCTTCCAACTTCACCCAATTCACCAGATGCAGGCGACCTAAACCCTTGGGACGAATCTGTACCCAGCCCCGATAGCGACGCTCCTCCCCTGCGAGGGAGCGCAGAGCTCCCCCCTGTAGCCAAAGGGATCCCTGGTAGCGACGAGGCTGTCCCGGCCCGGTCAGAAGGAGCTCTTGGCGGCGAACCTGTAACTTCCAGGTGCCTGTTGGAAAAGGCTGCTGATTTAAAACAAAAGGGCCCATCAGCTCCAACTCGGCCAAGGGATCCGCACTCCAGCGGCTGAACAGCTCCACGGCCAGCCAATCTCCGCGCCCGGACGTTTGGGCCTGCCGAGAGCCTCCCCAAACAGCCCACAGGGATCCCAGCACCATCGCCCCCAACTGTCGTCGCCGCATAGGCCCCATCCGGGCATCCTCTATCGATAGACCATTCCCCCAGAAATACTGTCAAGATGAGCTGGCCAGCAAAGGATCGTATCCCAGTTGCTGGGTAAGCCGGGCGCGGGCCAATTCCCGATATTCCCAAAAGTGTTCTCCTGCAGCGCAGAGGCCCAAATATAGGTTCAGCAGGCTCGGTTTCTGTCGCCAAATCGTCCATAGCTGCCGCCAAAATTGGGCGCGGATTTCGGGATGAAGGATCCCTTGCCGCCAGATGAGTTGTAGAAGCAGGTGGATCCCTTTGCGAAGGGGCAGCTTCATCATTTGCCGTCGGCCATCTTTGATGCCGATATTCAGGCACTGTTGCAGGCAGCGAGATAAATATCGCGCAGGATCATACAGTTTCCAAAAACTTTCCAGATACTCTCGGGCAATCTCCGATAGAGAACGGGTGGGAATGAAATTCATCAGCGTATTTTGATCGCCGAACTCAGTCACGCCGATCCCTTCCAGCAACCGTTCCTCTTTCTTCAAGCGATTCCAGAGCTGTGTGTTTGGCAAAGCCTGTAAAATGCCCAGCATTGGCTGAGGAATACCGGTTTGCTCGACAAAAGCCTGAATGCGCTCCCCTGCTCCTGGCCGCTCTCCATCAAAGCCCAGAATAAACCCAGCATAGATCAGCAGTCCAGCATCGTTGATCTTGCGACAGGCCTCCACCAAAGGGTGGCGGGTATTCTGGAGCTTTTGGGTCATCTGTAAGCTGTCTTGGTCTGGAGTCTCAATGCCCAAAAAGACAGCATAGAAACCCGCCTCTACCATTAACCTCATCAGTTCTTCATCTTCGGCCAGGTTAACCGAAGCCTCTGTCATAAAGGTAAATGGGTAATTGCGCTCCTGGCTCCAAGGGATCAGCTCTCGCAAAAATCGCTTGACGTTGCGCTGATTGCCGATAAAATTGTCATCCACTACAAATACCGAACCCCGCCAGCCCAAGTCATAGAGGGCCTGTAGCTCAGCTAGCATTTGACTTGGCTCTTTGGTTCTCGGCTTGCGTCCGTAAAGAGAGATGATATCGCAAAACTCACAATTAAAGGGGCAACCTCGTGAAAACTGGACTGACATCATGAAGTATTGATCCATGGGCAGCAGATCAAACCTTGGCAAAGGACTTTGGGTTACATCCGGTTTTTCCGCAGCCCGAAAAATGCCCGACTCTTGCCCAGCTTCTAGAGCCTTGACAAAGGCCGGTATGGTCACTTCCCCTTCATCCAAAACCAAATAGTGAGCACCAGATTCCAGGGCATCCTGTGGCACAGAAGTTGGATAGGGTCCGCCCACCGCTACTTTTTTGCCCAACTGCACCGCTTTGCGAATGAGGGCGTGGAAATCCTGCTTCTGCACCAACATGGCTGACAAGATCACCAGATCGCACCACTGCCAATCGGCTTCTGTTTCATCAGCTACATTGCGATCCACAAAGCGAATCTCCCAGTGTTGGGGCAGCAAAGCAGCAACGGTGATCAAGCCAAGAGGTGGCATTAGCGCTTTTAGCCCCACCATCTCAATGGTGCGATTGTAAGACCAGAATGATTGAGGAAAACGCGGATAGAGCAGCAACGCCTTCATACCAACCAGCTCCTGAGTTGCAGATCGACCAACTTGATCCCCTACTGGTTTCCTATCGATTTGCTAGGCTTAGATAAAGCAGCCACAGATCAAACGCCTGCTCGCAATATCCTGCTGATGTTAGCCATTGGCAGATCTTGTGCAGGCTATCTGTGGAGAATCCTATGGTTCTGCGGCAAAAACTTAGCGGGCAGGGCCAATGGAGTAAAGCTTATCGGGATCCCTTAAAGTTGGTTTTGGTTATCGTCGGGCTGAGTGTTGACGTTCCCCTAGCGTACCCCCTGCAATCTTGAACCAAACCCTGCCCTCTCACGGCTGGGGACGAAGTCAGTTCGGCGCACCTTGCTCAAAAACCTGCTGAACCAAGCCGCTGACGATGGAAAGTACAATTGCGCCGATAAACGCCCAGCCGAAATTATCGATGTTGAAAGCATTCCCGGCCAGCTTATCGGCAATGGCTAGACAAATGCCGTTCAAAATCAGCCAAAACAAACCCAGGGTAAGAACCGTAATCGGCAGGGTGATCAGCCGGAGAATCGGCCTAACCAAACCATTGACCAGACCAATGGCCAGAGCCGCCACCAAAGCCCCGCCAAACCCGGAGACGTGGATCCCGGGCAAAAGCCAAGCCAGGATCATTACACTCAAGGCTGACATCAGCCAGGTGGCCAAAAGAGTTGCCATGCTCCCTCCTCTGCCCTGATAGGGCCGCGATTTTGCCCTCTATGCTAGCTGATCTCCTCAGGGATCCCTTGCGCAGAAACCTCTTCAGGGCTGTAAGTTTGCAGGGCCAAAGCATGAATGCTCCGCCCCATGTGTTCCGCCAGAGCGGCATACACCAGGCGATGTCGCTGTAGGGTCGTTTTGCCGACAAACGAAGGCGACACTACTTGAACTCGGTAGTGCCCTCCTGTCCCGCCCCCGTGGCCGATGTGAAGGTGGGACTCATCCTCCACCTGCACATGAAGAGCCTGCAGCTTCTCCATCAGGTGCTGCCGAAGGTAGTCGGGGGTAAGCATGGCAACCCCTCTGGATGAGATGGGATCCCTTAAGATTGAGCCGTGGCCTTAGCAAAGGCTGCCTCGACCAGCGGACGCAGCTCGTTGCGGGCGTGCATCTCTTGGATGATGTCGCAACCACCCACAAACTCCCCATCAATATAAATCTGCGGGATAGTAGGCCAGTTGGAAAACTCTTTAATCCCCTGGCGGATCTCAGGATCCTCGAGTACGTTAATCGCCGTGTAGGGGAAGCCCAAACTATCCAGCACACGAACGGCGGCATAGGAAAACCCACATTGGGGCATTTCCGGGGTGCCCTTCATGTAGATGAGCACCTTGTGGGTGCGGATTTGCTCACGGATTTTCTCTTCCAAAAGGGGATCCAGCATGGTGTTCAGCCACTATAGCGACAACAGTCGATAGGCAAACTGGCATCCTATCGAGATCTCATTTTCGTCTACTTTTAACATGCTCGACACTTTTCCCACGGTTGGGCCGAGAGATTCTCTCATAGACTCTGTTCTACGGACGCCACCAGCAAGCCCCATTGCCCAGGGCTGGCCCAAGCCCCCAACCTATCCAGGCAGCGACCCCAGGATCCATGTTAATTTCTACACCAACATGGTTAGCGACAGGGTCGGCGACAAACCTCAAACCCTGATTCTTCCGTTGACCCGGTCGATCCCGCTCTGGGCAAGGGTTTCAGGCCCCTCGGCGGAGAAAAACAAGGGGAAATTGCAGCCGAAAACAAGACCTCTGGACAAGGGTTATAATGGGGGGGAGTCGCTTCCCTTCGGGGAAGTGGAATTAATGGAAACGCTGTAATTAAATTTCAACCCATGAAGTTTTTTGAAAAATACCTTACCGTTTGGGTCTCGCTATGCATTGCTGCAGGCATTGGTCTTGGGAAAATACTGGGGAATTCTGTTTCGGTGCTTGAAAGCTGGCAGATATATACCATCAACATTCCGGTAGCGGTGTTGGTTTGGATGATGATCTACCCGATGATGGTACAGATTGATTTTTCATCGATAGGCGGTGTTTCAAAAAATTGGAAAGGGCTGGCGCTGACAGTTACTGTAAACTGGCTGATCAAACCTTTCACCATGGCATTGTTTGGATGGATTTTCTTTAAAAATCTGTATGCTACCTGGATCACTCCGGAAGATGCAGACCAGTACCTGGCAGGCGCCATTCTGCTGGGTGCCGCACCCTGCACAGCCATGGTGTTTGTGTGGAGTTATTTGGTAAAAGGCGATGCCAATTATACGTTAATACAAGTTTCAGTCAACGATCTTATTCTGCCGGTTGCATTTGTACCCATTGTAAAATGGCTGCTGGGAGTAACCAACATACAGATACCGTATGAAGTACTGATTACTTCGGTGGTTGTTTTTGTTGTTATACCGCTAACTACGGGTTATCTGACCAATCGGATATTGCCTCAACGAAAAGGAAAGGATTGGTTTGAACAAAAATTTCTTCCGGCACTTCGTCCTGTTTCCATACTAGCATTGCTTTCAACCCTGGTTTTACTCTTTGCCTTTCAGGGCGAACACATACTGGATCATCCATACACCATTTTGTTGATAGCCATACCACTGACCATTCAAACCTACTTCATATTTTTTATAACCTGGCTGGGTGGAAAATTGCTCCGTTTATCACATCCGGTTTGTGCACCGGCTGCGATGATTGGTGCCAGTAATTTTTTTGAACTCGCAGTTGCCGTGGCCATATCACTTTTTGGTCTTAATTCAGGTGCGTCGTTAGCCACGGTGGTTGGTGTACTCATAGAAGTACCCATCATGTTATCGTTGGTAGCCATCGCTAACAGTTGGAGGTATTAAATGAAAAAAATCTTGGTTTTATGCACAGGTAATAGCTCCCGTAGTCAAATGGTACATGGTTATTTAGAAAATCTGTTACAAGGTAAAGCTCATATTTACAGTGCCGGTATTGAGATACATGGCGTAAATCCGAGAGCCATACAAATCATGAAGGAAGATGGAATTGATATCAGTCATCATACCAGCAACCATGTAAATGAATACTTAAACATACCCTTTGATTACATCATCACGGTATGTGATCATGCCAGAGAAAACTGTCCGTACATACCAGGTAATTCCATTCGCATACATCATAGTTTTTCTGATCCTGACAAAGCAACCGGAAGTGAAGAAGAAATTATGCATGCATTTCGTATGGTTCGAAATGAGATACGCACATTCTGCGAAGAATTTTCAAAGACTATCATTGCTTAATCCTAGTAAGAAAACACAAACAAAAAAGCCCTGTAACCGGGGCTTTCTGATTTATTTTACAACCATGATGCGTTGTGTTATCGCTTGTTTTCCGTCAGATATTCTAAGAAGATAAATTCCAGAAGACAATCCGTCTGTGATCAAAGTTATTTGCTGCTGAGATGGAGCAATGGTAAATTGCTGCAACACCTGACCCAGTGTTGTTATCAGTTCTCCTTTCAACGGTTCGGCAGAAGCCAATTGCAGAGCAATGGTAATCATATCAGTAGCCGGATTGGGATACACCAAAAAGTTGGAGGTATTCATCACTTCATCCACCGAAGAACAGTTAAGTACTGTAACCGATGCAGTCGCAGTTGCTGTACATCCGTTAGTAGCTGTGGCTGTAACGGTATAGGTAGTAGTGGATGCAGGGCTTACATTGATGGAAGCAGTATTAGCACCTGTATTCCAAGTAAAACTATTACCACCAGAAGCAGTAAGATTTACAGAGCTTCCCTGACAAATAGTACCGCCACCACTTATAGTAGGTGTGGGCAAAGGATTCACCACAATACTGGCTGTTGCCGTGTTTGTTCCGTTTAAATTGCTAGCTGTTAATGTTACAGTATATGTCCCCGCTGAATTAAATGTTACAGTAGGACTGGCAGCTGTACTTGTTGAAGGAGTTCCGCCGGGGAAGGACCAGCTATAGGAAGTAGCATTGGTAGATGTATTGGTAAATGTAATACTTTGCCCTGCACAGATGTTAGTTGATGAAACATTAAAAGAAGCGCTTGGTGGTGTATTGGTTGCAGCACTAATGTTTATATCATCCAGATAAGTAACATTTCCCCATCCACTTCGCAATTGGAATCTGATTCCGGCGGCGGTTTGAGAAGCATACGGGCTTAAATCTATTGTCTTGGTTGCCCATTGTGATGGGGTAGGTACAAATGCAGTGGTCATATCAGGTGCTGTAGCCAATGGACTCGGGCCTGTATTATTACCATAAGATGCTAATCGTATCCAAGTATTGCCACAATCAGTGGTGATACTTACTATTAATGAATCAGTCGCTTCCCTTCGGGGAAGTGGAATTAATGGAAA
>NZ_JANSIB010000010.1:22648-37838 GCF_047461895.1 Synechococcus sp. R55.8
GCTTCCCTTCGGGGAAGTGGAATTAATGGAAAAATTAATGGAAACAAACCAAGTGATCCCCTTTCACTTCCAGCCAGTGCCCACCTGGATAATCGGGGCTACGGCTGCCTCGGTCTGCTTTTAAGAGCTGGATCCCGGCTTCTACCTGTTCAAAGGTGGGGTGGTGGGGCAACACCAGGGACAAAAACTGGAACATTACCTGCCGCTGCAGAGCCAAGGGGGCAGCCCGCAAGGGATCCCGTCGCAGCCCTGGCAAAGCGGGCTCATACACCTGCTGCCATAGCTGAGCTGCTTGGGCTACCACCAGCTCATGTTCTGCTTGGAGCAGCGTGGCAGCCCGATTCAGGGCCGCTTCCAGTTGCGGATTAAAGTGCTGCTTCAAGTAGGGCATCACCTCCAGGCGGAGACGGTTGCGGCAATGGGCCAGATCTTGGTTGCTGCGATCCGGCCAGACCGGCAATTGGTGCTGCTGGCAAAATTGTTCGGTTTCCCAACGGTATAGCTCCAGCAGGGGTCGCACCACTTGGGCAGAGGTGGGATCCCGGTCGTCCAGGCGACGCTGCCAATCTAGGCTGCTCAGCCCGGCGGCTCCTGTCCCTCGCAGCAAGTTCCATAAAAATGTCTCGGCCCGGTCGCTGGCCGTATGCCCCATCACCACGGCGCTGCAGTCCCAGGTGCGGGCCCATTTCTCCAGTTGTTGGTAGCGCCAAGCCCTGGCCCCTGCTTCGTCTCGGCGGATGGGATCCGCAGTCTCAACAGCATGAGGTAGTCCCTGCTGCTGCAGCCACCCCTGCAAAAAGCGGGCACACTCCGTTTCATCTGCCGACCAGCGGTGATCGCAATGCAAAACGAAGAGCTGCCAGCCCCAGCGAGGCTGTAGATCCCGCAGGATTTGGAGCAGACAAAAAGAATCTTGCCCGCCCGAAAAAGCCACCAGCAGCCGCTGGCCAGGGTGAAGAAGTTGCCGCTGCCGAATGGCGCACTGTACCCGCAGGTGGAGAGGAGAGAGCCTGGCCACAGCTTGTTATTGCTCAGGTGCAACCCAGACCCTGCCTGCCTTTATGGGATCCCTTAGGCAAGAGCTCGGGTCAGATGAGAGGCCACCGCCTGCACAGCAGCAATGCTGCGCTCGTAGGCCATTCGGGTCGGCCCCAGCAAGGTGACCGTACCCAGAGGAGCTGAGCGACGGTGGTAAGTGGAGGTGATAACCGTACAGTGGTGCAGAGACTCCAGTGGATTCTCGCTGCCAATGTAGATGATCACCGGGGTCTTGCGGGCAGACTGTCCCGACTCCTGATCCATCTCCGTTGAGCTCGGCAGAGAGGGCAAACCCCCATCGGCAAAATGGAGCCCAATCATCCCCTGAAGTTGCTTGGCTCCCTCCTCGATCAACTGCATCACTGCCTGCACCTGCCGGGCCTGGGAAAACTCCGGCTGACGCATCAACTCGGCCATACCGGCACTGAACACCTGCCCCAGAGAGGGCTGTAGACAGCGTTGCACCACCGAGCGCAGCAGTTGCTGCAGCCAATAGCCGTAGGTACGAAATTCTTCATCCAGTTTCAGCCAGCTCAGATCCTGCAACTCGGCAAAGGTTTTGCCCCGCAGCTTCAGGGTGAGAAAGTTGCTGAGCAATTGCAATTCATCTTCCAAATCCTCTCGGGAGTCGCTGGGCCAGTCGGGGGGGCTGACCAGAGCTGAATGGGTTTGATAGGAGTCGGTTACCACCAACACCATCACCCGCCCTGGCGCTACCGACACCAACTGCACATGATGAATGGCTACCACCGGCCCCTGAGGAGGAGTGATGAGAGCAATGCAACCGCTCAGATGGGCCAAAAGCTGAGCTACCCTTTGCAGGAGGCTGTCTAGGTCGTCTACCAGCTCACGGCCAAGCTGATCCATCAACTGTTGCAGAGCGGGATGGGGATCCGGCTGAGGAGCATCGTGAGGGATCCCACCGCTGTTGGCAGAGGTCAACAAATCGTTGACATAAACCCGATAGCCAAAGTCGGAAGGAACCCGTCCGGCGGAGGTGTGGGGCTGAAACAGTAACCCCACTTGCTCAAGGGTGGCCAAGTCGTTGCGAATGGTGGCCGTGCTCACCCCAAAGTTATAGGACTGGGCCAAGGTTTTGGAACCGACAGGTTCAGCCGTCGCAATGTAGCTGCGCACCGTCGCCCAGAGAATTTTCCGCTGGCGGGGAGTCAGTTCGAGTTTCATAGCCGATCAAAAGAACCCAGTCAACGCCTATCAAAGGAAACTGTTAATACAGAGCCGGTAAATTGCTCCAGGATAAACCAACTCAGAGCTGAGATAGGAATCCAGACAGACTTTTACATCTTCTAATCTATATGCATCTATTGTTACTCTTTATATAGCGGGTTGCCTAGGAAGGAAGTTGCAAAACCCGATGTCGGAAGAGGTTGAGACTGCTGCTTGTGCAGGAGAGAGTGAAATCTCTTGTAGCCTGGGCTCCCCTTTTTTGCCCAGAGGTGGTAGAAGATGAACTACGGCTAGCCACCTTGTTGCGTAGCAACAGTCCGCTGCGCCAAGACTGGGGATTTCTGCGCATGAGTTCGGTCAACTCTAGGCCAACTGGGCCTGCTGCTGTCCTCTTTGTATCCTTTTTTATCTTTGAGGTTGCCCCATGTACTTATCCCCCCAGGAGAAAGACAAGTTGTTGATCTACCTGGCTGCCCAGTTGGCTCGGGATCGGCGGCAGCGGGGCCTCAAACTCAATTACCCTGAGGCGGTGGCCTACTTGAGCGCAGCGGTTTTGGAAGGGGCGCGGGAGGGGAAAACAGTCGCCCAATTGATGAGCGAGGGGCTGACGTGGCTGACCCGCGAGGACGTGATGCCCGGGATCCCAGAGATGATCCCGGAAATTCAAGTGGAGGCTACTTTCCCCGACGGAACCAAGCTGGTTACCCTACACCACCCCATTCGCTAGGGATCCCCCAGATGCTCCAAAGACCGAAAAACTTCAGGAGGTTGTCCCCATGCCCTCTGGCCGCAGATCCAAAACCACGCCTGGCGCCAACGCGGAGCCAGCCCTAATCCCAGGGGAACTGTTGCTGGCAGAGGATCCCATCCAAGCCAACGTCGGACGGGCCACCGTGACCCTGGAGGTTACCAACCGAGGGGATCGGCCCATTCAGGTGGGATCCCATTTTCACTTTTTCGAGGTGAACCGGGCCCTGGTTTTCGATCGCGCCGCCAGCTTTGGCATGCGCCTCAACATCCCTTCCGGCAACGCAGTGCGTTTTGAGCCAGGGCAAACCCATCGGGTAACGCTGGTGGCTTTGGGGGGCAAGGGGTTGGTGCATGGCTTCAATCGGCTCACGGAGGGCACGATACGCTCCGCTGCCCAGAAGCGGCTGGCTCTGGCCCGATTGCAGGAGTGGCTGGGTGAAGCAGCCCATCCGTAGGGGGAATATGCCCCCCTCAAGTGTGCAGCTTTGGGCAGCGGTGTCAAGGCTCAACCCCATCCCCGTCTCTGCTCAGATTCAGGACAGTAGGGCTATCCTATTTCTCCTCTAGGAGCTGACAGATGTCAGAGCGCGAGACTGTCTTGTGGATGTGGGTGCAAGGCTTGGGGCTAAATCTTTCTGGGTTGGCGCTGTTGGCAGCAGCAGGCGCCGCCTTTGGGCCTCTCAGTTGGACAGGTGCAACGGTGGCGGTGATGTTGAAGCTCATTGGGGATAGCCAACTGCTGCGGGGCTACTGGCTCTGGCAAAGCCAGCGACAACAGAGGGGATCCCAGCCCGTCAGCTCAGCAGCGGCAGTGCTCCACAGTCAAGCTTGAGACATCGCCCGGCACTTGTCCGGTCTCCGACTCGAGAATGCCAACGCGACCACCCCTACTCCCTTCTGGCACTGGCAAGCCTCACTGTACAAGCCTCACTGTAAATGAGCCACGGTCACTCCAGTACCGCCGTCTTCGGGATCAGCGGCTGAAAAACGCTGAACGCGCGGGTGATTTTGGAGATAAGCCTGGACGCCGGCTTTCAGGCGCCCTGTGCCGTGGCCGTGGATGATCCAAACCGGGCCGGGAGGAGCTTGGGCAAAGTGCTGTTCCAGAATGGCCTCAGCATCAGCAACGGTTTTCCCCCTCAGATCGAGGGTGTTCTGGCTGGTGCGCAGGTTCAGGGGAGCGGTGGCTGCAGGGGAGGGAGGTGGGGCTTTGGGGCGTTGGCGTTGCTTAGCCTGGTGTTCATCGATGGGATCCAACTGCCCCCGTGGCACTGTGAATTTGAGGATGCCGCTGCGCACTACATATACATCTCCTTCGATGGCGATCACTTCCCCCGTCTGACCCAAGCCTCTCAGCCGCACCCGATCTCCCACCTCTGGCACAAACTCCATATCCACAGGCGGCGGTGGGGGAGAGTAGCGCTGCTGGATTTGCGCCAGCTCGGCAGTAATGCGTTGGGGATCCTCTCCCTGCTGCAATCTGCGGATGGCGGCAGCCACTTCCTGACGGGCAGCAGCCAACAGGGCTTGCAGTTCTTGGTTTTGCTTGTGCTCCAGTTGAGCTTCTCGCTCGGCAATTTGGCGGCTGCGCTGCTGCATTTGTTGATGTAGGCTCTCCAGCTCTCGATGCAGGGATCCCACCTGGGCCGCCCGCTCTTCCAATTGAGCCCGCTGCGCTTCCAGGCCGGCAATGACCCTATCCACCTGGCTTTCCCCTTGCAGGTGCCGCTGGGCCCGCCGCAGAATCTCTGGATCCAACTGCAGCCGTTGGGCAATGGCCAAGGCGTTGGAGCGGCCTGGGATCCCCCACAAAAGGCGATAGGTGGGGGCCAGGGTGACCTCATCGAACTCCACTGAGGCATTTTCAAAGCCGGGATGTTGGTATTTCAGGGCCTTTAGCTCGCCGTAGTGGGTGGTAGCCAGGGTGAGCAGTGCCCTTTCCGAGAGGTACTCCAATAGCCCAGCCGCCAGGGCAGCGCCTTCGGTGGGATCCGTGCCCGCCCCCACCTCATCCAACAGGACAAGGGCCGGCTCCGGAGCAGACTGCAGGGCCTGCACGATGCGGCTGATGCGGCGGATGTGCCCCGAAAAGGTGGAGAGATTTTGTTGCAGCGACTGCTCGTCCCCAATGTCGGCGTAAACCCCGTCGAACCAAGGCAGCTGGGGCGGATCCTGAGCCGGCAGGAAGATCCCCGCCTTGGCCATGAGCACCAGCAGGCCCAGGGTTTTCAGGGCAACGGTTTTGCCGCCGGTGTTGGGGCCGGTGATAACCACGACACGAATGGAGTCCGAGAGGGTGAAGTCGATGGGGACAACGGCAGAGCCTTGACCCTCCGAAGGGGCAGCGGCGCGAGATTGCCAGAGCAGCAGAGGGTGCTTGGCCTGACGCAGGCGCAATCCTGCCGAGACAAACTGGGGACGATTGCCCTCCAGCCAGAGGCTGTAGCGACCCCGAGCCAGAGCCACATCCAACCCCACCATCACCCCCTGCAAATGCTCCAGATCGGTGGCCACGGCTGCCACCTGAGCCGAGAGCGCGGCCAAGATCCGCTCTTCCTCCGCCTGAATCTGAGCTTGGGTTTCTCGCCAGCGGTTGCCCAGTTCCACCACGGCGTAGGGCTCCACATAGAGGGTGGCTCCACTGGCAGAGCTGTCGTGCACAAGGCCGCGGATGAGATCCCGATGGGTGGCCTTCACCATCAGGACAAACCGTCCCTGCCGCTGGCCGATCAGGGTATCCTGCAGCGCCTGGGGGTACTGGCTCATCAACTGTTGCAGGCGCTCCTGGATCTGGCTGCGCTGTTGCCGTTGCTGCTGGCGCAGATTGGCAAGGGCAGGGCTGGCGCTGTCCCGCACCTCGCCATGTTCCTCCAGGCAGCGGAAGATCTCCTGCTCCAGCTCCGGGTAGGTGCGCAGGGTGCTCACCCAAGTTTGCAAGCGTGGCAGATGGTCGTGGTCGTCGATCAGACGACGAATGCGGCGGGCCGCCCCCAGAGTTGTAGCGATCTGCACCAGCTCTTCTCCGCTCAGGATCCCCCCCCGTTCAGCCCGTTCCAAAGCCGGCAGCAGGTTGTGGATCCCTGCCATAGAAAGTCCCCCGGCCTGTGTGCGATCGAGGCGGATCGCCTCTTCCGTCTGCTCAAGGTAGGCTTCGCTGTCGGCGCGGCTCTGCCAGGGATCCAGCTCCAAGCAGGCGCGGCGGCCCAAGGGTGTGGCCGCAAAGGTGGCCAAGTGCTGACAAAGGCGGGGCCACTCCAGCAATTCCAAGGTTTCTTGCCGTTCGCCTTGGCAGGCCGTAGGCCTTGGGGAGGGATCGGGCTTGGAGAAGACTGGCAGCGGGTGCAAGGTGGGGACGGTGGGCATTAACCATTCAGCGATGCAAAGAACCCTGGAGACGCAGTTGCTTCATCTCCTGCAAAAACTGCCGTTGGTACTTGAGGAAGGCCGTGTGCCACTCGCGGAAGCGACGCTCGCCATCCCGCACCAGCATCTGCCGGTACTGCTCTGAGTTGAGACGGGGCTGAGCAAAAGATGGGTTCATAGGGATCGGGGACGCTCTCCATCCTATTGTGGCAGGCTCTGGGTCGGCTTCCACAGATAGCTTTTGGTGAGAGGGGCACGCTGATAATGGCGCCGTTGTCTCACGCGCTGCCTCTGGTGATCTTCCCAAGAAGCTGAGCTCACCGAAAAACTGGGTTCAAAGCCCCGCCCTACCGCTGTGGGGTTCGCCTTGGGTGTCCTGTGGAGGGTGGAAGTGAGCTGCATTCACGGCCAAACTGAACCTCACAAGCCTGCCATACTGAAGGAAGTTGCTGCACTCAAAACACTCAAGATCCGTGCGCAAACGAGTCACCCTCATTTTCCCCCGCCATTTGGTGAATGTGCCCCTCACCTATCGGTTGGCCAAAGACTTCGATGTGGCTGCCAATATCGTGCGCGCCAGGGTAGCCCCCAACGAAGTGGGTACTTTGGTGGTGGAGCTGTCGGGGGATATCGACCAGGTGGAAGCAGGATTGGAATGGGTACAGTCTTTGGGCATTGAGGTGACTGAACGGGCCAAGGAAATTCAAATCGACCCAGACTTGTGCGTGGACTGTGGATTGTGTACGGGAGTTTGCCCAACCGAGGCCCTGAAGATTTCTGCTCCCAGCTGGAAGCTGGAGTTCTCTCGCAACCGCTGTGTCATGTGCGAACAGTGTGTTGCCACCTGCCCCGTTGGGGCGATCAGCACCAGTTTGTAGTCAGTTGGCCGAGTTACCGACTTCCTTCAGCCGACAAATCTCTTCACAATGCCGTTAACAATGCTGTTAGACTTGTTGGACACAGGTCAAATAGCTGCAGGACGCACTCGACATGGCTTCTACTCCATCGTTGATCGGGTTAACTTATGCCGGTTTGGCTGTTCTCTATTTGCTGGTGCTGCCTCTGTTGTCTCTGCTGTACGTGGACAAACGCTGGACTTCAGGCAGTGCTTGGGAAAAGGTGCTGATGTTTTTCTTGGTCTTGTTTTTCTTTCCCGGCATGGTGCTCTTGGCTCCCTTCATGACGTTTCGGCCCAAGCCTCGGTCGCTGTAAGGTCAGCCGTTTATCGGTTCACTGAGCCATGCGCAGATTGGATGTTCTTGCTATAGGCTTGGCCCTGCTGCTGGGGGGAGGGATCCTCTACGGCCTGCTGCTTTGGGCGGGCTTGGATACGGGGGCCGCGCAGCAGATATCGAGCGTGGTGCTTCTATTGGCCTGCTTGGGGTGGACTTTTGGCTACCTGAAGCGGGTGCTGCGGGGGGAAATGACCCTGAAGGCTCAATGGGCCAGCTTCGAGACCCAGCAGATTCAAGAGAGGCTCCGCTCCCTCTCCCCAGAAGAGTTGCAGGCCCTGCAAGCTGAATTGGAAAGCGAGAAAGAAGGGATCCCGGATTGGGTTGAGCAGGAGAAACATTGAGGCCATTGGACAGGCCGCACCCAGAAATTGGCTGTCGGCTGCTGGGGATCCAGGTTTAAGGGTATGGAGCGTCGGGCTTAAACCGCAATACTTGTATATCTGTATATCCGGTTACCATTTGCTTCCCCTAAGAATGCTACATTACGCCCCGCACAAGATTCTGGCGTACGACGGATTATTAAGTGGTGCAAGCCTTTGCCTTTCCTTCTACTCACATCTCTCCATCTACGGTGAGCAAAACCATACTGCTAGCTCAGGGCCAGCCCTTGCAAATTCATCTCTGGAAGTTGGCGCTGGAGTCTCAGGGGCACTCTGTGGTGCTGGTTTCCCCGCGTGAAGATCTGCTGGAGGTGGCAGCAAGTCAGCCTCTGGATTTGGATCTGATGGTGGTGGACATGACGACGGGGCTGTTTAACCCCTATGCCTTTTGTCGAGAGTGTCAAAGCAAGCTGCCCAACATCCCTGTTATCCTGACTCATCACCCCCGCCGCCACATCGAGCCCGCAGAGCGGCGCTGGGCAATCTACCAGGGGGCAGCAGATGTGATCCCTGGCTTGGCGGAGGCCGGCGACCTTCTCCACTCCCTCGAACGGATTTACGAGGCTGCCAGGTGGTTTTTGCCTATTGACACGGAGGCGCTCCACAGGGCTCTGAAGCAAGCGGGCTTATGGCCGGCGGAGGTCAGCCGTACATCTTCTTCCACCCCTCCCCCGCAGCCGAGCGCCCACTCTCCCACCGCCCCTCCACAACCCATCACCGCGGAAGGGGATCCAGGGCAAAAAGACTTGACCCCGCAGGTGAAGTACCGACTGATGTACCGGGGTCGCCCTGTCGATTGAGGTACTCGTTCCAACCTGCCGTCACTCGTTTTTCCTCGTAGCTTCTCGTAGCTTCTTGCCCTGCCAGGGTTGAGCTGCCGATTGGCAACGAGCAGGATGCAATCGCTGCAGCCCCGGGCAGCAGTGTATGGCCTCGCCGTGCAAGCTACCCGTCTTGTTCAGCGTCAATGTATCAGCGAAGTCTGCTGGCAGAAATTGTGGAATGGATCACCTGGCCAGCAGAGGGGCCTGCAGAACTGATAGAGTTTTGGCACCTCTGCCTTCCCATTGCCCATGACCAAGCCCAAAGCCGGGATCCTCTACAACGACGCCAAACCCGCCGCCAAACGCAGCAGCGAAACCCTAGCCCGCTGGTTTCAGGAGCAGGGCTGGGAAGTCTGTGTGGCCCCCAACTGGGGCGGTATCCTCGGTTATGCCAAGCCCGACAGCCCCATCTGCCTGACCAAAGTAGATAGCCTGGCCCCGGCTGGATTTGATCAAACCATGAAGTTTGCGGTGGTGTTGGGGGGAGATGGCACCGTCTTGGCAGCAGCACGGCAACTGGCCCCCAAAGGGATCCCCTTGTTGGCGGTGAATACGGGCCATCTGGGCTTTCTGACGGAGACCTACCTTCCTCACCTAGAAGAGGCAGCCAGTGCCGCCATTGCCGGGGAATACACCCTGGATCGCCGCAGCATGTTGCTGGTGCAAGCCTACCGAGGGCAAGAATTGCGCTGGGAGGTCTTGAGCTTAAACGAGATGGTGTTGCACCGCGAGCCTTTGACCAGCATGTGCCACTTCGAGATCACCATCGGGGATCACTCACCTCTGGATGTGGCTGCCGACGGAGTCATCTTGGCTACTCCCACCGGCTCGACGGCCTATGCCCTCTCGGCGGGTGGGCCGGTGATCACACCGGGGGTGCCGGTTTTGCAGCTGATTCCCATCTGCCCCCATTCCATGGCGTCGCGGGCCTTGGTCTTCCCCGATTCGGAGGAGGTATGGATTAGCCCCGTTACCCCTCAGCCACTGGTTTTGGTGGTAGATGGAAATGCCGGCTGCTACATCATGCCGGAAGACCAGATTCGGGTGGTACGTGCCCCCTATTGGACAGATTTGATGCGCCTGCGCCGACCGGAATTTTTCCGGGTTATGCGAGAGAAGTTGGGGTGGGGACTGCCCCACGCTTCCAAGCCCACGTCGGTGGAGTTGCCTTAACTTTGCCGAGGCAGGACAAGCCATAGCTGCAAAATGGCCAATGCCCTTAACAACTCCACCCCTCTGTCGCTATGATGGTTAGGCTCGGAAGCGGATGTGGCGGAATTGGTATACGCGCACGTTTGAGGGGCGTGTGGCTTTGCCTTGCGAGTTCGAGTCTCGCCATCCGCATTACGCAATTAGTACGCGTTATTCATTAGTCCCTCTCCCAGAGAGGGAGAGGGGAAGCTGGCTTCGGCCTTTGGCACTATTCCCGAACGGCACCCTGCAGGCGTGCGCCCCAGGTGCGAGCAAAGCGCAGGTCAGCCCCAACCAGGTTGGCGTCGCGTAGATCGGCCCCCCGCAAGTCGGCGCCGTACAGGGATGCAGAAGAGAGATCGGCCCCCCGCAGGTTGGCCCCCCGCAAGTCTGCCCCCTCCAGGTAAGCGCCACTCAGGTTGGCTCCCCCCAATTGAGCCCGCCGCAAATTGGCCCCCACCAGGTAAGACTGGCTGAGATCGGCGCCCGTCAAGATGGTGCGCTCCAGATTGGCCTCGATGAGATCGGAACCGCTGAAATTGGCCTCCGCCAAATCCAGATTGCTCAGCTCAATGGATCCCAGGCGGCAGTTGGGACAGGTGCGGGAAGCCATGAGGTAGCGCATAAAACAAGAGTTGTAGGTTGTGGCTGCGGCAGAGGAAGCCAAGGCTGCCGTGGCCAGTAGTGCCCAAATGGCGGGAACTTTGAGATTGAGGTTCATGGTTACCAAGCCTCACAATTTTGAAGGTTTACGTGAAGGGACACAGCAGAGGGGGATGGTTCTGCGCTGGTCACATGATAGTGGCATCTTCTGGCTTCGGCCACTCCGCAGGTCTGTCTGGCCCACCTGATAGCAGGCTCTCTCAGGGCGGGATGACGTTTGGAGTCCTATCGTCCCGAAGCTGCCGGGCCGTTGCCAACACTGGGAAGGGGTGGATCTTTGAGCAGCGGCTGCACCCAATGCCAAGACAGTTGCCCCAACCCCACCAAAACCCCGAGTATTGCCGAGGAAGTCAGGACGCGATCCCAGCGGATTTCCCGCCAGCCGGCAGGGCTGGTTGTTGGCCTTCTTGGGTTGAGTTTCTCGGCAACAGGAAGCGGGCGATGGCGCAAAAAGTGCCCACAGCGACGACAGCGATAATCGGAGTTGGAGTTGAGCCAGTAGCAAGCTGGGCAGCGAAGCATGGGAAGGCCAGGGATCCCCTAGTGAAATGATCCCATTTTGAGGGGGGCGAGCAGTTGCCGTGAGCTATATGAGAACCCCATTAAGGATCCCTCCAGTTGGCTTGAGAGGGATCCACTTTGCCTACACTCCCCTGGATTGTGGGCGGGGTTTGGGGCATCTTTGAGGAAGTAGCCTGTGCGCTGCGGCAGCCGGGATCCCTGTCGGTTGGAGAGAATCAGCCCTACAGAATCAGTAAGCATTGATCAGCAGCCCTGTGCCGGCCCTATGCAGATCTACTTAGAAAACATCTGTAAGCGCTATGGCCGCCGTGAGGTGGTGAGCGACGTTAGCCTGAACATTCAGCAGGGGGAAATCGTGGGGCTGCTGGGCCCCAATGGGGCGGGGAAAACCACCACGTTCTACATCATGACCGGCCTGATCCAGCCCAACCGCGGCCATGTCTGGTTGGATGACCAAGACATCACCCACCTGCCCATGCATCGCCGGGCCCAATTGGGGATCGGCTACCTGGCCCAGGAGCCGAGTATTTTTCGTCGCCTCAGCATCCAAGACAACCTGCTGCTGATCATGGAGCAAACGGGGGTGCCTCGCCGCCTCTGGCAGCAGCGGCTCAACCAACTGCTGGAGGAGTTTCGCATCGCCCACGTGGCCCACAGCCTGGGCCTGCAGGTATCGGGGGGGGAGCGTCGCCGAGCGGAGATCGCCCGTGCCTTGGCCGCTGGGATCCACGGGCCGAAATTTCTGCTGCTGGATGAGCCCTTTGCGGGGGTGGATCCCATCGCGGTGGCGGATATTCAGGAGGTGGTGGCCAAGCTCAAGCAACGGGGCATCGGTGTTTTGATTACTGACCACAACGTGCGGGAGACGCTGGAGATCACCGACCGGGCCTATATCCTCAACGACGGGGCCATTTTGGCCAAGGGCACGGCGGCGGAGCTGGCGGCGGATCCCTTGGTGCGCAAGTATTACCTGGGGGAGAAGTTCCGTCTCTAGGGCAGCTCCAGGTCACCTCCAGGAGTACAGAGCTCGCAGGCGTTGGCTTTTCTTGTGCTGGTGGGTCTGCATCCGAGCCAGCAGCTCGTCCAGGAGGGCAACCGCCTCCAGCAGGTAGGGGCCCTTGTTGAGCATCACACATTCGGCGCGGGCAGACATCACCGCATCGGAAAGCTCAGGCCGCGAGGGCAAGCCCTCCTTGGTGAGCTGATCCAGCACCTGGGTAGCCCAAACCACCGGCACGCGGGCTGCCTCACAAATCCACAGGAGTTCCTCTTGGATCTCGCCTAAGCGCAGCCAACCCATTTCCACAGCCAGGTCGCCGCGGGCAATCATCACCCCCAGGGGCCGGCAGCCGGCAACGGTCGCGATCAAGGCCGGCAGGTTTTTCACCGCCCGCTGCGTTTCCATCTTGAGGATCAAGCCCAGATCGGGGCGAGCCTGCCGCCGCTCCAGCTCAGAAACCAGCAACTGCAAGTCCGCGGGCTGCTGGACGAAGGAATAGCCCACCAAGTCGGCATGCCGCACCACAAAGTCCAGGTCTTGGCAGTCTTTGTCGGTAAGGGAACGGATCTGGAGCTGACTGTCAGGAAAATTGAGGCCTTTTTCTGCTCGCAACTTCTTGCCCTGAGGGGCAACTTTGTCCACCTCCAGCACCACGCCTGCCGGCTCGATCCTTACCACGCGGGCGCCGATTTTGCCGTCGTCGATCCAAACGGTTGCCCCCACTTGCAGGTGCGCCAAAACCTCCGGCAGGCTGCAGGTCACCTGGCAGGAGATATCGGCGCTGGCCTCAGGAACCTTCGCGGTGAGCAGGATGCGATCCCCGCGGTACACCTTGGTTTTGCCGGGGGGCATGGCCACTGGGCCGGTGCGGATCTTGGGGCCGGCCAGGTCCAGCAAAATCTTGCAACGCCGTTGGGTCTGGGCTTCGGCCTGGCGCAAGTGGGCCACCATTTTCTCCCACACCGAGGGCTCGTCGTGGGCGCAGTTGATGCGGGCCACGTTCATGCCCCGCTCCAACAACTGCAGCAACAGCTCCGGCTGCTCGGCGGCTTCGCTGGGCAGGGTCACCATGATGCGCGCGCGGCGATGGGGAGAAGGGGGGCCAAACAGCGCCTCGGCGTGCTGCTCTAGTGCCGTATCCCCGGCGTAAAACTCTTCATAGCTGGGTGCCGTATGGGTCAAACCCTGGGTGGCTGCCAAAATAGCAATCACCGCATCCAGGCTCTCCAGAACCCGCGACTCACAGCGCCCCAGCGAGGACAGCCCCGCAGCCGCCAGCTCCAGTTGCAAGCTGCGCAGATCCTGTTGGCGCAGCGCCAGGTAGCGCGCCAGGTTGTGGATGGCCGCAGGAGGGCTCGTAAGGCAGCCCCAAGCGGCCAAGTATTTCTGGGATCCCTCTACAACCTGCTGCCGCAGCTCCAGGAGCCGCTCCAGCAAACTCCTAAGATTGCAGGAGGGGGAAGAGGAGGAAACCATGTCGAAAGTCTTCCCAAGACAAACCCGGCCCAATTCTATGCCTGAGCTTACTTGGGGTCGATCATAGGCGGGTTAGGTTGAGAAAGGAAGGCGATAGCCTTTCATTGCCCAGTGTTCCGGTCTAGAGTCGTTAACAGCCTTCGGCTGTCCTGCCTACTACTTCCTTGGGTTGCGTGAAACTTCATTCTCTCCCTCCTGCCCGTTCCCGCGAGCGGCCTGACCACAGGCTCTCCCTCGTTTGCGCGGTGGGCCTGATGGATCGCTATGTCCTCTCGGAGATGCTGCTGCCGTTTCTCTTTGGGGTGGGAGCTTTCACAACCTTGGTGATGGCGGTGGGATCCCTGTTCGAGCTGGTGCGCCTGGTGGTGGAGGCAGGGTTATCGATTTCAGCAGCCTTGCAGGTGTTCGTGCTGCGGGCGCCGGGGATCATCGTTTTGACGTTCCCGATGTCCATGTTGCTGGCGACGTTGCTGGCCTATGGGCGCTTGTCTGCCGACAACGAGATCACGGCCTTGCGCGGATGCGGGGTGAGCCTTTACCGCCTCATGGTGCCTGCCCTCGTCCTCAGCTTGCTGGTGACGACGTTAACGTTTCTGTTCAATGAGCTGGTGGTGCCGGTGAGCAATCGCCAAGCGGCCACGACTTTGAATCGAGCTTTAAATCGGGATCCGGACTTCCGGCGGGAGAATATCCTCTACCAAGAATTTGGCGAGATCCTCATGCCTGAGCCGGACGGCACCTTTTCCCGGCGACAAGGGCTAACCCGTCAGTTCTACGCCCGCAGCTTCGATGGAAAGCAAATGCGCGGCATTATCGTCCTGGATTTTTCCAACGAGGCGCTCAACCAAATTCTGCTGGCCCAGCGGGGGCGCTGGGATCCCCAAGAGAATCTTTGGGTGTTTGAGGATGGCACCAACTACATCGTTTCTCCGGATGGCACCTACAGCAACATTGCCACCTTCAGCCGGCAGGAGTTGCGTCTGCCTCGCGCGCCGCTGGAGCTGGCTCAGGAGATTCGCAGCCCTGAGGAAATGAACATTCGGGAGCTGAAGCATTACATCGAGGTGATCGCCAGCTCTGGCGATCTGCAACGGGTGCGTCGTCTACAGGTCAGCCTCAACCAAAAGTATGCCATTCCTTTCGCGTGTCTGGCGTTTACCCTGATTGGGGTGCCTTTGGGGCTGCGCCCGCAGCGCACCGGTTCCTCTTTGGGGTTGGGCATCAGTGTGCTGATTATCTTTGCCTTCTATGTGCTGCTGTTCATCACCCAGGCGCTGGGACAAATTGGGACGCTGGGGCCAGCAATGGCGGCTTGGTTGCCCAACTTGATCTGTGCCGCCGTAGGGCTGGGGTTGCTTTACCGAGCCAATCAGTAGCTGCTGGGCACCGTTTCTCCAGATGTAGGATAAAACTGCCCAATGGATTCTCGTATTCTGGAGAGCTCCCCCATGGAAGTTCAAGCTTGGATGAATTGGATGTTTGGCGGATTAGCCCTGCTGATCTTGGGGGGAGCATGACTCTAGTCAATAATAAGCTCAACTATACTGAAAATAATGTATA
>NZ_JANSIB010000011.1:0-37514 GCF_047461895.1 Synechococcus sp. R55.8
CCTCCCGACACCGACCCTACGGGTACAGTGCGGGGCTCCTGCAATTTCTAGCTGAAGTGGCTCTTGCAGGTTTAGAGTGGCGATTGACTTGTAGTTGTGGCCATACTGGAGGGATGGCGTAAAGAACTGTAACCTCAGCAGTATACCAGAGTCATCTTGAAGTGCAGTGATGAAGTGCAGTGAAATAGTGCAGTAAAATTGTCTCTAAGGCGTTCTTTGTTCTTTGTGTTGGTTCTAGCTCCCCTTTCTCCTTAAAAAAAGAGGAGTTGTGAGTGAGAGAAAACCTACCCAAACATTACCTATGGTCAAAACAATCTTCAAGACAATCTCCTCTTCCACCCTGGGGTCGATGATGTTGCCTTTCTCCTGCCGCCAGCTTTGGATAACTGCCTTTCCCGCGTTGGCTGGAGTTACGGTGGCTATTGGCGGCCTTGGGGCGGGAGGATCCCTGTGGCAGGCAGGAGCAGCAGGTTTGGCCACGGGGATGACGGGCTATGTGGCTTCTGCTCTATCTGGAAGCGAGGCCAAAGCCAAAATCCAGCTTCTGCAGCACCTCGAAAATCGACAGAAGCAAAACGAAATCACTCCTTCAGACCTACAGCAACTGCAAAGCGAACTGGCCAACCTGCGTGCTGCCCTTGAAGATTGGGCAAAAGTCCAGCAGAAGGGGGTGGCTGCTGCCCAACCTTATGATGAGGCTCGTTCGCAAGCTCAAACTCCTCAGCTTCATTTTGAAACAGAGATCCAGATCCAATCTCAAGAAGAACGACTTCCTCAGTTACGCGCAGAAGAGCAAAGTCTGAAAGCCTCGATTGGAGATTTACAAGCCAAGAAACAGAAACTCATTCAGTCCCTTAAGGAGGGCATAGCCAAGGTAGAACAACTCCAATCAAAACAGAATCTCCTGAAGCAGGATATTGCCCGCTTAACCCAGGCTTGTCGGTCAACAGGCTCTAGTAACTCCATTAAACGGTCACCTATGCCCGCGAAAGGATCTTCAGACGTATCTCTTGGCTCGGCCCGCATGACCAAAACTGCCGCCGGCGTCGCATGGGCCGACAAATATGACGAAGTCCTTGCAACCCTCGAGGAGCGAATCGACAACCTGGAAGATAGCGCCAGAGCAATGGCAGAACTGGCATCGATGGAAGGCAACGGTAGCCGGTAGGGGCAGACATCCCATCCCAATAGCACCGAAACGGTTCACAGCTCTGGCTCGCCAAAGCCCCGCAGAGGGTGAGCGTGTTCTGAGGGGATCAAGCCCTTGGCCTGCACCAATACCCCAAAGCCCCCCAACCCCATGGGATCCAGCAGCGCGTGAAGAGCATGTCGCCGCCGCAAAACCTGGCCCACATCCACAGCTTCGCCATCAACCGGGTTCCCCATTTGGCTAAGGGCGGCCAGCCGCTCGGTCAATCCCAGGTTGACCAAAAAGCTGCTTTGCCGGGTGAACCCCAGACATTTTAGCCCCAGAGATTCTCCCACCTGCTCTAGGGTGGTAAAGTCCACATGAGCGGTGAGATCCTGGGATCCCACCCGAACATAGGGATCCGTGTAGCTGCCGTGCTGTCGATAGGCCAGGAGCGTACCTTGGGCGCGGTGGGGGCTGTAGTAGCGCTGGGCGGTGTGGCCATAATCGATGGTGAGCACGTAGCCTCGCCGGAGCTTGCGGGCCAGGAGCTGCAGCCACTCCAAGGCTTTTAGGTTCACCTCGGTTTGGTAGCCCGACGGATAGGTTTCTACAGGGATCCCCAGACGGGCGAAGTACTCTCTTAGCTCAGGGGTGGACAGATCCCCCAGCACTTCCCGGAAGTTGGCTTCTGCAGCCTCGCCGCAATCGACATAGATTTCTCGCAAAGCCCCATCCTGCACCTGCACCCGATGCACCGGAAAAGCATCCACCAGCTCATTGGAGAAGAAACAGCCTGTGACCGACTCATCCGGGATCCCGTCCCAATCCAACCAGCGCACCTTCTCCCCAAAAGGGGCCAACCGCTCCTGCTGGAGCCGCCGCAGGTGGGCAGAACGCTCCAGGATCCCATATTCCAGTGCCTGCCAAAAAGGGGGGTTAGCGGAGCGCACGTAGGTCAGCCAATCCTGGGCCAAGCGACCGCTGCCCGCCCCCATCTCGATCACCTTGAAGTCAGGGGGGGATCCCAAAATGTGCCAGAACTGAAGGATCTGCTCTGCCAACAGTTGGGCAAAGTCCGCCGCCAGGTGGGGAGATGTGAGGTAGTCGGGGCCAATCGGGGATCCCCGCTCGTAATAGCCCAACCCCGGCTCGTAGAGAGCCCACTCCATAAACTGGGCAAAGGTCACCGGCCCCTGAGCGCGAATGCGGCTGACAATCAACTCCCGCAACTTCTGCGTGGCCTGAGGTGATGACAAAGGAAAGCTTGGGTTGCGCGGGTGTTGCTCAGGAGCGAGCACAGGCGAGGATTCCAGGGATCCAGACTTACTCAACTCAAACTTACTTGTTCAGGGGACGACGCCAATTTTGGCGAAACTGACGGTTTGAGAGCAGCAGCACCGGCCAGAGGGCCGATACCAGCCACTTCCCAGATCCCGAATAGATGCGATCCGCCTTGCGGGCCGAGTACCAAACTCCACCTGCATAGATTGCCAAGAGCAAAAAAGGCCACATCTCAACCCATCCTGTTCAACGCTGCTCACCGAGTCAGGGATCCCCAATCAGTAGGCATCCTGCAGCTCATAGAAGTCAGGCGTGATGTAGTCCTTGCGCAGGGGCCAACCTATCCAGTCTTCCGGCATTAAAATCCGCTTCAGGTTCGGGTGTCCCTCGAAAACAATGCCGTACATGTCGTAGGTTTCCCGTTCCTGCCAATCCGCCGACTTCCAAATCCAGTATACGGAAGGTAGGCGTGGATCCTGGCGAGGCAACTTTACCTGGAGCCGCACCTCCTGAGGGCGATCCGCCCCGTCTGACAGCTTGATCAGGTGGTAAAGGCTGACCAGTGGCTGCCCTGCCCCCAGGTCATACCCGCACTGACACTCCAGGTAGTTAAAGCCGTAGGCATAGAGGGCGGTACACAAGGGTAGGAGAAAGTCCCGCTCCACCTCCAACAGCTCTACCCCCGCTGCGTCTCTCCCCAAATACTGGTGCTCGAAGCCGTTGTCGGCCAGAAACTGGGAAACCGGGCCCCGCTCCAACGTCACCAAGGGTTCCGACTGCTCGCCTGCGGATGGCGGCGCTTGTTTTTCCTGGGCATTCTCCTCTGCCATCTCACACTCCTCCCTGCAAGGCTTTGAGCTGCTGTTCCGCCCGCTTAAAGTCGGCGGTTTGCAAGGCCGGGGGCACCGGCAGGCCAATGGCCGCAGCCAGCTCTGGCGGGGGAGCTTGGCGGGTCTCGCTCTCCAGATACTTGCCGGTGATGATCTCCGGCACAGGCTTGAGGTTGTGCTTAACCGTGTAGTAGCGGTGGGTTTGCTGCAGACGGCCTCGTTCCCGCATGTCCTCGGCGGCGATCTTCTTGCGCAGCTTGACAATGGCATCCATGATCGCTTCTGGACGAGGAGGGCAGCCGGGAATGTACACATCCACCGGGATCAGCTTGTCCACCCCCCGCACTGCCGTGTAGGAATCGGAGCTGAACATGCCACCGCTGATGGTGCAGGCCCCCATGGCGATCACGTACTTCGGCTCAGCCATTTGCTGGTAAAGCTTGACCAACGCCGGCGCCATTTTCATGGTGACCGTACCTGCCGTGATGATCAAATCAGCCGTGCGCGGCGAAGAACGAGGCAGCAGGCCAAAGCGGTCGAAGTCGAAGCGGGATCCCAGCATGGCGGCAAACTCGATGAAGCAGCAGGCGGTGCCGTAGAGCAGCGGCCAGAGGCTGGACATCTTAGCCCAGTTGTACAGGTCGTTCACCGTCGTCAGAACGACGTTGTTGGAGAGGTCGGTAGTCACCTGGGGGGCAGCCCCCGGAAACAAGACTTGCGATTTCTCAGACGTCATGACCATTCCAATGCTCCTTTTCTCCAGGCGTACACAAGACCCACCACAAGGATGGCGATGAAAATCAGGGCCTCCACAAAGGCCAACAGCCCCAAGCGGTGAAACGCCACTGCCCAGGGATAGAGGAACACCGTCTCCACATCGAAAATGACGAAGACCAGTGCGAACATGTAGTAGCGAATGTTGAACTGGATCCAGGCTTGCCCAAACGGCTCCATGCCCGACTCGTAAGTGCTGCGCCGCAGGGATCCCCGCCGCTTTGGCGCCAAGAGTGCGGAAGCCCCCAGAGCCAAAATCGGCAGCAGAGAGCAGACGATTAGAAAAACCAGCAAATACTCGTAGCCGGACAGAACAAACACGACGCCAGACTGCCTCAGGTGCTCAACATTTAGATACGTTTCCAGTATAGAGCCAGTCTGG
This sequence comes from Synechococcus sp. R55.8, assembly GCF_047461895.1. NCBI lineage: Bacteria > Bacillati > Cyanobacteriota > Cyanophyceae > Synechococcales > Synechococcaceae > Synechococcus > Synechococcus sp. R55.8. Next base: position 4,400 of record NZ_JANSIB010000011.1, read on the forward strand.
GGCTCCCCTGCGCCACGGGATCTTCAGTTCTATTGATGATCATGATTGTTGGGAGCGGCGTTTTTCCAGCCAGCCCCACACTCCGCTCACCACCGCCCCGGCCATCAGGATCCCCAAAGCCGGCTGAAACAAAGGCAGCCAGAGCCGCATCCAAAGTTTGTAGCCCAGTGGGATCCCAAGAAAAGCCCCGGTTACGGAAAAGACAAACCAGACAAACCCGGCGAACACCAGAAAGACAACGGCAATCAGGAAGTTATCCAGCCAGCGCTTGAGGTCAGAGGAAACCATAGGGATTGAGGCAGAACAGCTTGAAGTAGACCCAGAGGCAATCTGGGAACCGAACCTTTTGGGCCGCTAATGCCGATATCTCAGCATCTTTCACCCAGACAGACTGCCGGAATAAGTTCAACAGACAGGGTAGCTTACCCCAGCACTTGGTGAAGATCCCACGTGCACCTTTTTGGGTAGAGTAAGCTGTGCCGGCCCGCTGCTGACCCGCTGTGAACACAACCCAAAACCACGGTAGCGCCAGTAGGATTCCCCAGCCAGCCTGCTAACAATAAGTGAGATTTCCCTTCTGCCGCTTGGTCAGCTCAGGTTGAAGATTCTCCCCAAATGGCTGCACCGGTTGTTGACTTGTCAAGATATAGTGGTAAAAATCTGCTTATACACAATATGTAGCGTTAAGCCGATGTCCATCTCCTCTGGCTCTTCTTTTGCAGACCGCTTGCGATGGGTGATTGGCGATGAAGCCGTCTATGCGTTTGGGCGACGGGCCGGAATTAGCGATACGGCCTTGCGCAGCTACCTGAAGGGATCCGTGCCCAGCATTGACAAGGCCGTGAAAATTGCCCAAGTGGGCCAGGTCAACCTCAATTGGCTGATTACAGGGGAGGGATCCCCGCAGTTGCATCCCGACGCGAAAGCAGAGTATGTGTATGTGCCTTTTGTCGATGTAGCCGCCTCTGCCGGAGCGGGGGTGTTGGTGCGCGAAGAATCGATCGAATCGGTGGTTGCTTTTGAGCGAAACTGGCTGCGGACATACTTGAAGGGAAATCCTGCCGAGCTGAGCCTGATTCGGGTGCAGGGGGATAGCATGTCTCCCACCTTGGAGGATGGCGACTGGATCTTTGTGGAGCGGCAAGAGGGTGGAGACCTGGGCTGTGAAGGCATTTACGTCTTTCAGATGGATGGAGATCTGTTGGTCAAACGGCTGCAGCGCCTGCCTGGGTCCCAGGTGAAGGTGATCAGCGACAATCCCCGCTTTCCCCCCTTTGTGGCGGATTTGGCGGATCCCATCAACGGCCTAACCCTCATAGGGCGTTATCGAGGTCGCATCAGTTTTGATTAGCCTCTGGCAGCAGATGGCGGAAAGTGGCAGCTTGACCGACCGAGAATCCCCTTGGCGAGATCGGGTCGCCGGTTAGGATGGGTCTTGAGGGTTGAGTTGAGAGGAGTTCCTGCTCCTTGCCTGCGCCCATCCAGCCGGAGGTTTGCCTGCAATGGCTCGTTCGTCCCAGCTCCTAACAGTCGCTCTCCATTCCCTAAGCGGGATCCTCTTGGTCAGCAGCGGAATCTGGGTCGGGATGGTGCTTCCCCAGCAGGCCCAACCTCAGCCCCAGCCGGAGACCAACATCTCTCCCACTCAACCCGCTTCTCCCACACCACCGATCCTGCCCACCTTGGCCCCGCCCCAGGCCAATCCTCCGGTGGCCAGCCCAACAGCAGATGCAGATCCAGAGGAAAATCATGAGAGCCCCACGGATCTGGAGGCAGAGATTCGGGAGATCCGCCAGCAGGTGATCCAGCTCTTGATCAGAATTGAGGAATTGGAGTCGCGGCTGCAACGGCTGCGTTCTCAAACAGCCCCTGAGCCTGTCAGGGAATCTTCCACTGCTGCTGAGATCGCTCCAGGGGCAGAAAGCGCCTCTGCGCCCACCCCGGCTCCGACCACAACGCCAACCTCCTTTCAGGTGGGAACCCAAACCATCAGCCTGCCGGGCGATTTGCTGTTCGATTTTGACAAAGCCGAGATTCGACCTGAAGCAGCCTCGCTGTTGGCCCAGGTGGCCAAGTCCTTGGAAGCTATGCCCGGCGCCCGCGTTCAAGTGAATGGCCACACCGATAACATCGGGCCCTTAAACTACAACTTGGCCCTTTCTCTGCGCCGCGCCAATGCGGTTAAGGACTATTTGACGAAGCTGCTGCCGGAAGGCCATCCCATCAGTTGGACAACCTCTGGCTTTGGTCCCACCTTGCCCGTTGCCGATAACGACACAGAAGCCGGACGGCAGCGGAACCGCCGTGTGGATTTGGTCATCGCTCCCTAGCTGCACCCCCCAAAGTGGGGGATGACACGTCCCAGCAGGGCTCTGGTCTAGAATCTGGTAGGGTCAATCCGGCCAGGATTGATGGGTGCAGGTTAAATCCTTATCGTTGGGGTTCGGTTTTGAACGCGGCAGGGATCCCTCTGGACAAGAGGCAAACGTTTGCGCTGAGGGTTGACACAACCCTGGACGCGCTTGACCAGGTTTTGACCTGGTTTGAGTCTTTCCGAAATGCGGGCATCCCGGATCCCATTTGGGCGGAATGTCAGTTGGCTTTGGTAGAGGGGTTTACCAACGCCGTTCGCCACGCCCACCGCGCTCTGCCGGAAAGTACGCCCATCGACATTGAGCTGCTGCTGATGCCGCAAGGGCTGGAGTTGCGCATCTGGGATCAGGGGCAGGAGTTTGATCTGGAGGGATTTGCTCGGAACTTGTCGGATCCCACATCGCCCAACGCCAATCTTGAGTCCGAGGGGGGACGGGGTATTTTGCTGATGAAAGCTCTCTCTACTCACCTCAGCTACAGCCGCCAAGCGGATGGTCGCAACTGCCTGTTGATCGGCAAGCGCTTCGACGATCCTGGATCTCGCCCGCGTCTGTCGGTGCCGGGCTTAGGCGAGCAGACCACCGCTTAACTTGCGAATAGCTGAGCTGGCCACATCGCTGTAGCGCAGTTCACCGGCCAAGATCTGGCCCATGCGCCGAGTGGCTCCCGGTCGTTTGACGCCCACCCTGTAGCCCACGCCCGGAAAGCGATAGAACAACGCCGCAATCCGCTTAGCCCAGCGCATTTCTGAGCCCCATTCCTGCTGCACGCGGGCAGAGTAGTTCGCCAGAGCTTCTGTATCCCCGCCTAGAGCTTGATCGATGGCCTGGGCCGCCAACATGCCGGTGAGAAGGGACGGGCGGATCCCTTCAGCGGTAAACGGATCGATGACGCAGGCGGCATCTCCCACCAAGAGGGCATTTTGGGTGTGTAGCGGTTGATCTTCGTCCCAGAGGCAGATGGGATGGCCAAACGGCTTGACCGATTTCAAGTCCACACCAAAGCTTTGGGCATATTGGGCGGCAATTTCCCGCAGGTTTTGTTTTTCTCCACCCCGAAAGGTGCCGGCTCCAATTGAGTAGCCATCGGCCTTGGGGAAGTTCCAGATGTAGCCATTGCTCACGGCACCGAAGTCAAAATGGGCGGCTGCAGTTTGCGGCTGCGAGAGGGGCACTTCTGCTTCCAAGGCGGCAGCCAGGCGACGACGGCGTTCCTGAAAGCCCAGCCACTTGGCCATCGAGCCTTTTGCCCCATCGGCCCCAATCACGTACCGACCCCAGACCGGGCCGGCGGATGTCATCACCTGCCAGTGGTCACTTTGCCACTCAAGGCCGGAGACGGGGCATTCTGCCTGGAGCGCAGCCCCTTGCTTTTGCGCCTGCTGAATCAAGTAGTGGTCGAAAATATCCCGCCGCACCATCCAAACGGGCTCTTTCAAATCCAAATCGACCACCACCGGATCGCCGCCGCGCCAGGTGTAGCGGATTTGCCGGATCTTGAGGGAAATGGCGGGGCCAAAGTCGAAGTCAAACCAAGCCGCCACCATAGGAGAAACGCCGCCCCCACAGGGTTTGTAGCGGGGCAAGGGATCCTTTTCCAGAACCAGCACCGAGCGTCCCCGCTTGGCCAGATGGTAGGCGGCAGATCCTCCAGCAGGGCCGGCGCCGACGATGACACAGTCGTAGAGTTGCGGCATGGTTTTCGATACTCCAGGCCCCCCCATCCTGGGTTCTGCTCACCAGCTTCTAGCCTATTATGGCTACAGCGAATTGCCTGCACGTTGCTTGCCTTTTTGTCGGGAAGACCATGCGAATTCGCTGGCAGCGCCTTGCCAACCAGCCCTCAGCTTGCTACTGTGCCGCCTGCGGAAAGCGTTTTGCGGGCGGGAAGCGAGTTCGTCACCTATTCAACGATAAGGGGTTGGATCTCGGCCCCCTTTGCCCAGCGTGCTTTGCCCTTCCCCCAGAGCAGTTGCGAGAACAAATCCGCCGCTACGCCTATTTGATTCGCCTAAATCGTCTGCGGCATCCCGGCAGCCAAGACCACGCCCATCATCTGGAGCAAGCGGCCCGGGAGCGCTCCATTCGTTATCCGGGCCTGTGGGGCTGGCTGCGGCAGTGGTGGTAGCGTTGGCAAGGGGATTGGGCATTCTGGAAAAGATGCAGGAAAATCAGGAGAGGTTGCCTTCGGGATCCCAGATCCATCTCGATTTTCCAGACCCGTTGGCTCGTTTGATCTTGTTGGTTGAGGAGCCCCCATGCACGACCTGGACAGTTTGCCAGAACCGGTAGCCGATGCTCTGATCAAAAGCCTGCTTACGGATGTGGAACGGCTGATCAACCAGCACGGCCTGTCAGAGGTTCTGGTGGGGTTGGCCATGTATTGCAACGTGCAGTTCAAGGCCAAGTTCAACAAGCCCAACCGCACGGAGAAGGATGAGGAGTTGGGGTTTTATTTCCGCGACGCCGCCAAAGCTCTGGAGGTGGCTGCCAGCCTTACCTATCGCACCATCGACCGCTCCCAACCTGCCCGGCCCAGCACCTAGCCGCCGGGATCCCTTTTTAGCTCTCACCCCCAACCTCTCTCAGGAAGAAAAAAGGGAGCCGGCGATCCATTGAGGATCTTAAGGATCTTGGGGTGGCAAGGGATCCCCCTGGGTTTTTATGCTGGTGGGCAACAAGTTGCATTGAGGCTGAGCGTGAGAATCGTCTGGGAACGCAGCATTTACGGGGGCAATGGCCGAGTGCCCTGCATTATCTGTGGGGGATGGGCCAACCCCATCCAGAAAAAAGGGCACCAAGTGTTGCTGGCGGTGGTCTATAACGACCGCGGGCAAATCTACGGGGAAGTCTGCCGCAGCTGCCTCGGTTTGGGGGCCAAAGGCATCAAAGAGTGCCTGCAAGAGCGGATCGCCCGTTTGCGCAAGCAACTGGAAGATTTGGAAGAGCTGGAGCAGGGAGAGGTGCAACTGCCTACATTGGAGCAGGAGTTGAGCGCCTATTTGGATTGAGGACTACACCCCTCTGAAAAACTTACGAAACCCCAATAGGAGGTGACGTCTCTGATTTCTTCCTGCTTCCACGACCCATGACTGGTAGCGGAGTTGGCCTCTATGGTCGTTTCAGGTTAGTCTGAGACGCCCGAGCTACTGAGAAAAGCCCCGCCCTACCGCTATGGGGAAGTAAGCTAACGGCGCGCAGAGGACGTCAACAACCTTGGTCAGCAAATATGGACGGAGAGGGAGGGATTCGAACCCTCGACGGAGCTTTTGGGCCCCGTAACTTCTTAGCAGGAAGCCGCTTTCGACCACTCAGCCACCTCTCCAGGGCCAGGAAGGGCAATGGCAAGCTGGGATCCAGCCACCAGTTCACTCATTGTAGGGGATGGGATCCCACCCGGCAACTGCCCCCTGACCCGCCCTGCAAAGACTCCGTCCCGCTATCGCGATCAGCCGGGATCCCTCCTGGGGTTGGGTGAGTCTAGCTCACCACCTGCAGGTAAATATCGAAGCTGCCGCTATTGTCGCCGTAGCTGCCCTTGGCGTCATTGATGTTGAAGGCAATATCCAGGCTGGGATCCAGATCCACCTCTTGGGGCTGCTCTGGCGAGGACTCGAAAACCTGATGGGCCACCAGTTGGGCGTTGGGTTGAAACAGCACAATCCCGTAGCGGCAGAGGCCCGGGTAGCGCCACTCCTCAGGGGTCGGGATCCCTTTGCCAAAGGGCGAGCGGATGCTGGTGGAAAACGAGAAGCCATAGCGCCAAGCCACATTCCTGGGGAAAAAGCGGATACGGCTGGCCCGCAACGGACGCCCTTGCCAGCGTAAAATGTTGCCCGCCTCTTGGTTCACCCGCAGGTCACGGAAAGCCATCCAAGCCTGTAAAGCTTCTTCTTCAGGTTGGATCCCTTCGATGGCCAGGGCCTGGCTCCAATCCAAGTCACTGCCATCGCAGGTGATCTGCCGCGGAATTTGCGCCAAATCCAGTTGTGCCAACCCCAGAGTATCAGACGCAGATTGGGTAAACATCTATCTCTCCTGTTTCCATCTGATTTTTCAAAATGACTCCAGAAAGGATGGGCTCCCTCCCCAGAGATTGAGGAGCCGCAGGGATCCCAAAAATGTGTCTAGGGAAAGGTTGTAAGAGACCCCCATCCACATCCCTGCTGCTGGATGGAGAATGTCAGATGCACGATGACCAACGGAGTTGAAAACCTCAAGCTCTTGCCCGACCGACGAGAGACTGGGAGTTCAAGCTCCTTTAGCAGATAGATCAACGTTACTTGATGAATAAGAGCTATTCCCGAAAAGATAGCCCTTTGCAATACTTTTTTAGGGAACCTTAGGGAGTTGTTAATTCCCTGTGACTCGGCTGCCAATGAAGGCCGGAACCCAAATCCAGGTTTGCTGCAGATCTTCCAGAAGCTTGTATTTTGGAACACATTAATGGTGTAATCCCCTGTTAAGCACTCTTGCGCTCGACCCCTGGGCTCTGCAGCGGCTTTCCACAGCCCAGAGCGCCCTGACAAGCGTTTTTGGTAAGATCACCCCTACAGGTCTCCCAGGGTGCCCGGCGCCCACGGCATGCACGACAACCCTACTTCCCTCTCTTCTGATTTCGAAGTCATCTCTCTGTCCAATCCTCAACAGGCCATGTCTTTGGCGGGCACTCAGGAGGCCAACCTGAGGTGGATCAGTCGCTCCAGCGGTGCTTCTGTAACGCTGCGCGGACAAGACCTGTACCTGAAAGGCACTCCCCAACAGCGGCAGCAGGTGCGGCAATGGCTAGAATTGCTGAGGCCGCTTTGGCAAACTGGGCACCCTGTTACTGTGATCGATGCAGAGCAAGCTTTTCGCGCCCTCTCCGGACAAGAGGCTGCCGCCTACCAGCAAGCACAAGCAGGGATTTTGGCCCGCACCCGCAAAGGGGAGCTTATCCGACCGAAAACGCCCCGCCAACAGGAGTACGTGCGAGCCATTCGCACCCACGACCTCTGCTTTGGCATTGGACCGGCGGGCACAGGAAAAACCTATCTGGCTGCCGTTGTGGCCATTGCTGCCCTACAAAACCGGGAGTACGAGCGTTTGATCTTGACTCGCCCGGCTGTGGAGGCGGGAGAAAAACTGGGGTTTTTGCCGGGGGATCTGGTGGAAAAGGTGGATCCCTATCTGCGGCCCCTTTACGATGCCCTGTTCGAGTTTATCGACCCGGCCAAGCTGCCGCAGTTGATGGAGCAGGGGGTGATCGAGGTGGCGCCGCTGGCCTACATGCGAGGCCGTACTTTGAGCAATGCCTTCATCATTTTGGACGAAGCCCAGAACACCACCCCCGAGCAGATGAAGATGGCCCTCACGCGGCTGGGATTCCGGTCGCGTATGGTGGTTACCGGGGATCTCACCCAAACGGATCTGGGCAAACATCGCATGTCCGGCCTGGCAGCGGCAGAGCGCATTCTGACAGGGGTAGAGGGGGTTGCCTTTTGCTACTTCGACCAGCGGGATGTGGTGCGCCACCCTCTGGTGCAGCGGATTGTCGATGCCTACGCCCGCTACGAGGGGCAGTCGTGAAGCTGAGGGTGCTCTTTTTCGACGCTGTGGGCACTTTGTTTCGGGTGCGGGGCAGCGTGGGCCAGGTTTACAGCCAGGTGGCAGCGGAGTATGGGGTAAGGGTGGATCCCCAGGCCTTGGATCGCGCTTTTGGCCAAGTTTTTGCCCAGGCTCCAGCCCCGGCCTGCCCAGGATTGACGGGATCCCCTTTGCGGGAGTGGGAGCGGACCTGGTGGCGCCAGGTGGTGCGGGAGACTTTTGCCCGGGTGGGATCCCTGGCTGCCTTCGGAGAGCACCGGTTTGAAGACTTTTTCGCCCAATTGTTTGAGCACTTTGCCGGGGCGGATCCCTGGGAGCTGTATCCCGAGACGCTGCCGGCTTTGCGGGCCCTGCAGCAGGAAGGGATCCGGTTGGGGGTGATCTCCAACTTCGACAGCCGCTTGCCCAGGGTGCTGCAGCAGTTGCAGTTGGATCCCTACTTTTCCACCCTCACCCTCTCCACCCAAGTGGGCTATGCCAAGCCCGATCCCCGCATCTTCCAAGCTGCCCTGGCAGCCCACGGGATCCCCCCCGCAGCCGCCGGCCACATCGGCGACAGCCGCCGCGACGATTATCAGGGGGCAAAAGCAGCAGGCTTGCGAGCCCTTTGGCTGGATCGAGAGGGGAAGGATAGCTCCTGCCCAGAGCGGATAGAAGATCTGTGGGGATCCCTGTCCATGCTCAATGGGCCGAAGCAGAATTGAGCAGCAGAGGGGCAAAAAGGCCATCCGGCTTGAGCAGGTAACGCCGCAGGTTCATCCGCCGCTCCAGCAGGCAAGCGTGGCCGCTCTGGGGCGAGATTTCTACCTGCGCCTGGGGCAGCCGTTCCGCCAGCCAGCCCACCTCCTGCACCGAGGGCAACAGGCGATCCCGCCCCCCCGCCACCAGCAAAGTTGGCAGGGTCATCGACTCCAGGGGCAGCTTCTCCACAGCAAAGGATCCCAGCAAAGCCAAGCGCCGAGCAGCTACTGTGGGTTCAACACTGTGAACTGCCTGGCGCAGCCGCTCCTGATCCGGCGGCTCCATTTGGCTGAGCTCCGCCAAAGCCCCCAACCCTCGCTCCGACAACTGGTGATAGAGCGCCGGCGGCAAAAAGGGCAAGAGAACATGTCCTGCCCACCACCAGGGCCTGCGTCGCAGCGACGAGGCCGGATTGACCAAAATGAGGCCACGGCACCGTTCCGGCCATTGGGCAGCCACCAACAAGGCCAGGCAGGCCCCGAAAGATTCCCCACACAAATACGCCCCCGCTTCTAGCTGGGATCCCACCCAATCGGCCAGGGTTTCCCAGCTATCCCCCGCTTCCGGGTGGTTCAAACTCAGGGGGCGAATGCGAAACTCCCGCTGCAGAGCCTGCGCCTGCCGGTAAAACAACGTACCTGTGCCATCCATACCGGGCAAATACAGCAGCAGGGGCCGCTCCTGACCGACCGCTCCCGTTGCCGGGCTGACCAAGCTGGAGGCAGATGCTACCGGCTCGCCACTCAACTTTCTCATCTCTCTACCAATCCCAATCGCACCTGTTCTCGGGCCGCTGCAGTTAGCTCTTGAATGACCTGCATTCGCTCGCGTCGGGATCCCTGGCGCTGCTTCCTGCCCACCCAAAGGGGGGATCCCACCCTGAGCACCACCCGCCGATACAACACCACCGGATGTCCCCCTTCCTGTTGAAATCGGGGTTCAGTGGGGTCAAACCAGCGGAAAAAAGCCATAGGAATATCTACTCCCCGCCATTCTTCCTGCGCCCACACCGCCACCGGCAGAATCGGCAAGGGATCCACCGCTGCCGCCAGCGCCAGGTGGGCAAAACCTGGCTGAAACCGCCCCACCTCCCCAGGCGAGGTCTCACGGGTGATCTGCTCCGCCCCTTCTGGGAAGATCCCCACACCCACCCCCGCTGCCAAACTGGCCTGCGCCTGGCGAAAAAAATGGATTTGCTGTCGGGATCCCTGCTTGAGGGGAATGCAGTCCAAAGCCAAGGCGATCTCCCGCAGCAGCGGCACCTGAGCCAGGTAGTAATGGCAGGCAAAGCGAATCGGTCGGCCCAACCCCGCGATCAGCACCGGTGCATCCAGAAAACTGCGGTGATTGCTCACCACCACCAGCGGGCCAGCAGGAACACGCTCCCCTCCCTCCACCCACACTTCCGTCTGGAAAAGGGTAAGCAACAACTGGGCCAGCATCCTGGGGTCTGGAGGCCAAGAGAGAGCAGAATTGGCTGAGAACGCTGCGAAGGATCCCATCAATAGTCCACCCCGCGCCGCAGATCGGCCCCCTGCTCGGCATAGTGCTTGTGGCTCACCATTTCCGAGTGGACAGAGGCCAGCTCAAAGTAAGGTAAGGGGGCATGGCACCGCCCCGTGATGATGATCTCCGTGTCCCGCGGCTTGCGCAGCAAAGCCTGGACAATCGGCTCCACGTCCAGCAGCTCCAGATCCACTGTCGGGTTCAGCTCATCCAGGATGATGGTTTTGTACAGGCCAGAAGCGATGGCCGCCCGCGCCAACTCCCAGCCCCGCTCCGCTTCTACATAGTCGATTTCCTGTTGTTTGCCCCGCCAGACAATGGCATCCCGACCGCAGCGCTGGTGATCCACCAAATCGGGGTAGCTTTCCCGCAAGGCCCGAATGGCTGCATCCTCGGTGTAGCCTGTTCCCCCCTTCAGCCATTGCATGATCAGCACGCGATGGGAGAGATCCTTGCTGATGCCGCGCCCAATGGCTTGCAGAGCCCGACCCAGAGCGCTGGTGGATTTTCCCTTGCCGTTGCCGGTGTAGATCTCGATGCCGCTGCAAGGGGGTTGGCCGTTTTGGGGATCCGTCGCCCGCCGGACACTGCGCATTTCCGAATGCAAATCCGCCAGGTCGATAATTTCCTTGGGAGCGCCGCGCCCGGTGATGATCACCTCCATGGCCTCCGGCTTTTGCTTGAGGGTACTGACCACCTCCTCCACAGGCAACAGGCCCAGATCCAGCACCGGGTTGAGCTCATCCAGCACCACCACCGAGTAAAACCCCGACGCCAAAGCCCCTTTGGCCACGTCCCAGCCACGGCGGGCCTCCTGACGGTCAAACTTGGTGATCTCGTCTGGGCCGAAAAACTCTCCCCGCCCGGTGCGCAATTGATCGATGAGATGGGGGAAACCTCGCTGCAGAGCCGCAATGGCTGCATCCTCGGCATAGGTTCGGCCTGGCCCCTTGAGAAACCGCACCAGCAACACCCGGCTGGGGGCCGCCTTTTCGATCCCCAAGCCAATGGAACGCAGCACAACCCCTAGGGCCGCCTGGGACTTGCCTTTGCCCTCGCCGTCGTAGACATGGATCTGGCCCCGTCGCCGATCAAACTGCTGGGCAGTCACAATCCCAATTTCTGCCATGCCCCTCCGCGTCATCCTGCTGTGGGAAAATCCCACTTTTCTACCCCCATCTTAGAGCCTACTTGGAGCCTAGCCAGAACTTGGGCAGGAGGGGGAAACTAAAAAGCTCCCAAGAGGCCGGAAAGACCGGGGTAAGATGAGCAATGGTTGTCCAGCCGATGCCTGTCTAGCGAGGGATCCCCCTTGTATCCGACTGCATTTTCTTCTCGCCCGTTACTCCCTGCTGTGGATAGCCCTATTGAGCTGGTAGGGGGGACGCCGCTGATCCGTCTGCGGCGGGTTGCTGCCGATTTGCCGGAATCGGTACGGGTATATGGCAAGGCAGAGTGGTACAACCCTGGGGGTTCAGTCAAGGATCGCCCGGCCCTCAACATGATTCGCGCTGGCGAACGCCAGGGCAAGCTTACCCCCGGCAAGATCATCCTCGATGCCACCAGCGGTAACACCGGCATCGCCTATGCCTGGATCGGGGCCGCCTTGGGCTACAAGGTCAAGCTGGCTCTTCCCGCCAACGCCAGCCCAGAGCGCAAGAAGATCCTGGCTGCCTACGGCGTGGACTTGGTTCTGACGGATCCCGCTCTGGGATCCGATGGGGCCATCGAGAAAGCCCGCGCCCTCTATGCGGAAAACCCCGAGCTTTATTTCTACCCTGACCAGTACAGCAACCCCGCCAACTGGCAAGCCCACTACGAAACCACTGGGGTGGAGATTTGGGAGCAAACCCAGGGGCAGGTCACCCATTTTGTTACCGGGCTAGGCACCAGCGGCACCTGTATGGGGGTGGGGCGGCGCCTGCGAGAGTATCGCCCGGATATCCAAATCATTGCCATGCAGCCCGACTCTCCCTTCCATGGCCTGGAAGGGCTCAAGCACATGGCCACAGCTCTAAAACCCGAGATTTACGATCCCACCCTGCCTGACCAGCACATTGAGATCTCCACAGAAGCAGCCCAGAAAATGGTCAAGCGCTTGGCGTTGGAAGAAGGCCTGCTGGTGGGCATCTCTGCCGGCGCCAATGTGGTGGCAGCCCTAGAGGTGGCCCGTCAGCTCTCCTCTGGAGTGGTGGTGACCATCTTTTGCGACGGGGCTGACAAATATCTTTCCGAGCGTTTCTGGACAGAGGAGTGACATCCTCCCGGCGCTCGTCCTGTGGACAGGGCGCGGGCTACCCTTCCCGTCAGCGGGACGGAGTCCTTGAAGCCTGCACTCTCTCGCTTTGGCGGCGCGGAGCGCTTTGCGTCAGCATGAGTGTGGGAGTATGTCACGTACCTTTAAGGCTGAGCGCAGAGGGATCCCATGGCGATCATCGTCCTGAAAGCCTGGTATTTGGATTCGGTGTTGTCTGCTTCTCAAGTCCAACAGAGGGCCCCCGACCTGCGCCTAAGCCGTACCGGCCTCTTGAAAACGGCGATGCGGGCCGACTTTCTCGACGATGTGGAGCAGGTGAAGGCTTCCGTATGGTGGCAGCGCTACCTGGAAGGAGAGCTGGTGGAGTTTTACATTGAAGGCAGCGGCGCCTACAGCATCTCCAACCTCGATTTGATCAGCCGTGAGATCTACTTTAATAAGCGGGCCACCCTGAACATGACCGAGCCGGTCATCTACTTCTGCGGCCAATCGGATTACCCCGACTCCAGCGCCACTCTGCACCGGGCATTGCAAGCCGTGGTAGAGACCCTCAATCGCAACCACGGGCCGGTTGTGCCCCTACAGCTGCAGGGATCCCTTCCCGCCGAGGCTGAGACCCCGCTCATCGACGCGGCCTTGATTCGCAAGCTTAAGCACGCGCTGCTGGTGGTGGCCGATGTGACCCCTGTGCAGGTGAATGGCCGGGGGCGTCCCCTGCCCAGCCCCCAGGTCTGTCTGGAGTTGGGCTATGCCCTGCAATCGAAGCGCCCTGAACAATTGCTGCTGGTACAACTCCCCCGCGACGGCATCGAGGGATCCTTTCCCTTTGAGGTAGAGGGCAGCAGTTTTTTGAAAATCGCCGATCCCCAGCGTCTGGTCGATCACCTGGGAGCCGAGATCGCCCGGCAGTTGCAGCGCAACCGGGTTATCTCCCTCTAGCCAGCAGCACCTATCCAACCTCCCCTCGCAGCCGTTAGACTCTTGGAGATGGTCACTCCTGGCCATGGGGGATCTGGCTCCCCGAAACCCAAACAGCCTCCATCGTCGCTACCTTTTCTCCCCTTGTGAACCATGACCCTGGCTAACGCAAATCCTTTGGTTTCGCCGGATCGCTCTGCGGCAGGTTGGCAGAGAGGTCTGAACAGCATAATGTTCCTGCTGCTGTTGGGGGTTCCCCTATCTTGGGTGGGGCACTTCCGGGGCTGGGATCCCAACCTGGTCTTCCTCTGTGCGGCTTTGGCGGTGGTGGCCTTGGCAAAGTTTATGGGTCAGGCCACGGAAGAGATTGCAGCCTTGACAGGGCCGACAGTCGGGGGGCTGATCAACGCCACCTTTGGCAATGCGGCGGAGTTAATCATCGGCTTGGTGGCACTGCGGGCGGGGTTGGTGGATGTGGTGAAAGCCTCCATCACCGGCGCGATCATCAGTAACCTGCTCCTGGTGGCCGGCTTGGCCATGTTTTTGGGCGGGATCAAGTTTCGGGAGCAGAGCTTTCGACCCGAGGTGGCCCGCATGAATGCCTCGGTGATGAACCTGGCGGTGGTGGCCTTGATCTTGCCCAGCGTGGTCACCTATGCCGATGCCAACTTGGGGGAGATCTCCATCCAAGAGCTATCCACGGCGGTAGCCCTGGTGCTGATCGGGGTTTACGGTCTTACTTTGCTGTTTTCCCTCAAAACCCACAGCTACCTCTACACCCTTCACGAAGCGGAAGCCGCAGAAGATGAGGCGGCCAGTCGCCTGGCCCCCAATCCGGTTTTGCAGGCGGAAGGATCCATTCCCCAGGTGTTGACGGCTCCGCCCGAGGGAGCCGGTTTGGGGTTTTGGGTGCTGGCCCTCTTGGGGTTGACGGTGTTGGTGGCGCTGGAGTCGGAACTGTTGGTGAGCACTCTAGAGGATACGCTGGAACACTTTCACATGACGCCGCTGTTTATGGGGGTGATTTTGTTGCCGATCATCGGCAATGCAGCAGAACATGCGACGGCGATCACGGTGGCCATGAAAGACAAGATGGATCTCTCCTTCTCGGTGGCGCTGGGCTCGACGATGCAGATTGCCCTGTTTGTGGCACCCCTGCTGGTGCTGGCCGGGGATGTGCTGCATCAGCCCATGAACTTTAACTTCGGCATGGTGGAGTTGGTGGCCATTGCAGTCTCGGTGCTGCTGATCAATTCCGTTAGCAGCGATGGGCGCTCCAACTGGCTGGAAGGGCTACTGCTCTTGGCCACCTATGCCATCCTCGGGATTGCTTTCTTCTTTCTGGAGTGAGGCGTTAAAGTGTTCTGCACCGCTGACGCAAACGGCTCATGCTGCGAAGCTGCGAATGGTGCCCCGCACCGCTGACGGGAACGGTAGGCAGGCCGAAGCCGAGGAAAACGGGATCCCTGTTGTGGCCTCTCCTTTTCGGTGCATCTTTTGCCCTATCCCCCATAGGCGGGCCCGCATGGGGGCAGGAAGCTGCCGAAAACAACGGCACCGCCCCCAACCTGCCTTTGCTCAACCGTTTGGATGCCCTAGAAGAGCTGCGGCAAGCGCTTAGCCTCCCCACCTCTTCTATCCAGGCGGAGGCCGTGACGCTGGATGGGCGGCGTTTGTTCGTGGTTACCGCACCGCAGGGGGATCCCGGCAGCCTGCCTCCGGTGTCGCAGCGGGTGCGCTCCATTGAACAAACCCTGCACCAGTTGGCCAGCGCCGGATTCGATCCAGAGGCGCTGCAGGTTGAAGTCACCCTGGACGGCCAGACCAACCAGCCTGTTATCCGGGTGAATGGGCGACATTTGCTGACCATCACCTCCCTCGATGCTCAATTCCAGGGCGCCCAACCCATGGACTGGGCTGAGCAGGTAGCCGGCATTGTTGAGGAAGCGCTGCGCACTTCGCAACGGGAGCGGCAGCCTCAATTTTTGCGCCGCCAAGCGGTGATTGCCCTCGGCATCCTGGCTGTGGTAGGGAGCCTGAGCCAGCTCTGCCAGCGAAAACGGCGACGGCTGCAGCAAAAACGCGCTGCCCTGCAGACGGAATACCAGGCCATCCAAGCAGAGGTACAGGAGCACCTAGCGGGGGAAGAGCAGTCGGGTGTGGATCCCGTCTTGGTCGAACAACAGGCCGGACGCAAACGGCAGGAATCCTACTTGGAGCTGCAAATTCGCCTGCTGCGCCTGGTGCAAATTGGCCTGTGGGTGGGCGGAGTTGGGGTGAGCTTGGGCCTTTTCCCGCAAACGCGACCCCTGCAAACGTTTTTCCTGGTTTCGCTGCGCGGCCCTCTGTTGCGGTTGGTAGGGGTGGGTCTGGCCACCTATGGCAGTGTCTGGCTG
This sequence comes from Synechococcus sp. R55.8, assembly GCF_047461895.1. Classification (NCBI taxonomy): domain Bacteria; kingdom Bacillati; phylum Cyanobacteriota; class Cyanophyceae; order Synechococcales; family Synechococcaceae; genus Synechococcus; species Synechococcus sp. R55.8. The sequence continues at coordinate 20,176 of NZ_JANSIB010000011.1, forward strand.
AGTGGACTAGTGCTGGATAACCTCTTTGCTGCCCTGCGCCAAGAACAGTGGCAAAATGCCCCCACCTATCGCCTCAGCAAACGCCTCAGCACCTTTGCCAGCGTCTCTAAAGGAGCTGCAGCCACTACCCTGGTTTTGCTTGGATCCCTGGCTGGCCTGGCCTCGGTGGGGGTCAATATTGGCCCCTTAGTGGCCAGCCTAGGCTTTATTGGGCTGGGGATTTCCCTGGCTGCTCAGGATCTGATTAAGGACGTGATCAATGGGCTGTTGATTTTGATCGAAGATCAATTTGCCGAAGGGGATGTGATCGTGGTGGACGGGCGGGGCGGCCTTGTGGAACACATGGATCTGCGGCTAACCCAGTTGCGCAACACCGAAGGCAGCTTGATCTCTATCCCCAACAGTGCCATCCGGGTGGTGGAGAACCTCTCCAACGGCTGGTCACGGGTGGATCTGGGGATTGTGATCGCCTATGAAAACGATCTGGAACAGGCAATACGCATCACCGAGCAGGTGGCTCTGCAGATGTACCGGGAGCCAGCTTGGCGGGAAAAAATCCTCGAGCCCCCCGAAATGCACGGTGTCGATGATCTGGGGGAGCGGGGGATCACGTTGCGCATTTGGATCAAGGTGCAGCCCCTGCAGCAGTGGAGGGTGGCGCGGGAATACCGCCGTCGCCTCAAGCACGCCTTCGATCAAGCAGGGATCCAGATTCCTTTCCCACAGCAGACCCTCTGGTTCCACAGCCCCTTGGAGATGCGCATCCAGGGTCTCAGCCCAGAGGAGACCCACCGCTTGCTGCACCTGATGGAATCGCGGCTCGAGGCTCGCCTGCGGGAAAGGGATCCCGTTGCAAACGACTTGACAAATTGACAAAATAGGCGGCTGCCGAAAGCTTCTACCCTTAGCCGCTCAGCCGGCTAGCAGTTTCAACAGGGCGGTCGCGCCAGCAGGCCGCAAGTCTAGTGACTACTCATCGCCGATGATTTCCGGCTCAGTCAGTTCATCCGACATTTCGATGACAGCGCGGCGGATTGGCTTCATCCAGCCATCTTCTATATCATCCGGATCCTCGTAGCGGCGGCGCTTGGCGCGGTTGGCCACCTGTACCGTGATGCGATAGCGATTTTTGGAAGCGTTGATCAGAGCCTCTACCCGACGCATCAGCTCGTCATTGTCAATAGCCAGTTGATTCTTGCGGGAAGCCATAATCGCAGTCTTAAATCTTGATATCTTGTTGCCACCAGGATCCCAACGAGACTCCGTCCCGCTACCGCGAAAGGACTCCGTCCCGCTACCGCGATCGTAGCAGAGAACCTTCCAGTTCTTGCATTCCTGTAGCGTTGCATGGCAATAGGGTGGGACTTTTGCCAAGAACTCATTTGTCAAGATTTGTCAAGAACTCATTTGTAGAGCAGCTTGCTCTGCTCTTGTACAACTCACAGGGGCTGCTAATCCAGCAAAAACTGTACCCACTTCGGCGGGGGTGGCAGCGGGCAACGAAAGTGCTCCATCACCAGGGCGGCCACCAAATGCACCGTGAATACGTAGATGAGGGAATTGAAGGCAATAAATCCCACCACCACCACCTGAACCATCCAGGGTTCTGCCACCCAGTAGACGCCCCATCGGCTGAGGGACACATCCAGGAGCCAGTTGGTTAGGCCGGTAAGTTGAATGGTTACGTAGATCCAGAGGTTTTCCCCCACCAGTAGGGAGGAAAGCACCAACTGAAAGATCAAGCCCAGGGCGCTGAGCACAGCCCCGCTCACCACCGAGACGTACCAGGAAAGACGCTGCTGCCACAGGCGGGCACACCAATAGCCCAGCAGACCATAGGGAATGACATAGAGAATGCTGCGCGTGGGCCCTATCAGCACCGTCAGCAACAGGCCGGAGACCACCAGGGCCATTGCCCCTGTGCGGGGATCCCAGCGCATCACCGCCAGCGCCACCGGGATGGGGAAAAACAGACGTATAAAGGGGGCCAGCGGCGTGTAGCTCAGGATCCAGATCAAGGCCGCGGTACTGGCCAAAAAAGCCGTTTCCACCACCCTCAAAGCCGGAGAACGGGGAGGTGGGGGGGGTAAGGGAGGAAAGTCATCCTGCACAGAAGGCTGAGGCGGCGGGGGCACATCCAGAAAAGCACAACTTTTCCCAGCTTAGGCCACCGGTTGCCGGGCTGGGCGAATTGTTGCCCAGAGGTGTGGATCTGGACTGCAAACCGACCTCAATCGGCCAGTCTCCTCCGCCCCTACCCATCAACTTGTCTTGAAACGACTAGGGCGTTCTGATAAAGTTGAGGCGGGATTTGCCCTGAGAGAGCGGGATCCCTTCTGGACGAGTCTAGGGTCAATGCTATGGCAGTGCGGGTGGGCATCAACGGTTTTGGCCGCATTGGACGGCTGGTGCTGCGGGCTGCTTGGGGCTGGGAAGAGCTGGAATTCGCCCACATCAACGAGATCAAAGGGGGAGCGGCGACGGCGGCCCACCTGTTGAAGTTTGACTCGGTGCAGGGCCGCTGGGCTATCGACATTGAGGGATCCGATAACCGGCTGCGCATTCAGGACAAAACCCTCACCTTTAGCGAACACAAGTCTCCTGGTGAAGTGCCCTGGGCAGAGTTGGGGATCGAGCTGGTGTTGGAATGCTCGGGCAAATTTGTCAAGGCAGCGGAGCTGGATGCCTACTTCAAAGCGGGGGTGCGCAAGGTGATTGTGGCTGCCCCTGTCAAGGACGAAGAGGCCCTCAACATTGTTATGGGCGTCAACGATCACCTGTACGACCCGGCCCGGCACCATTTGCTCACGGCGGCTTCCTGCACCACCAACTGCCTGGCTCCTTTGGTGAAGGTCATCCACGAGGGAATCGGCATTGTTCACGGGGTGATCACCACCATCCATGACGTCACCAATACCCAAACCATGGTGGATGCCCCCCACAAAGACCTGCGGCGGGCCCGCTCCGCTCTGCTGTCTCTGGTGCCCACCACCACCGGCTCGGCCACGGCCATTGGGCTGATTTACCCCGAACTCAACGGCAAGTTGAACGGCATTGCCGTGCGCGTGCCCCTCTTGAATGCTTCCCTAACCGATGCCGTGTTTGAGGTCAGGCGGCCCACCACTGTGGAGGAGGTTAATCACCTCTTAAAAACTGCAGCCGAGGGCCCACTCAAAGGCATCCTTGGCTATGAGGAGCTGCCCTTGGTCTCGGTGGATTTCAAAGGGGATCCCCGCTCCAGCATTGTGGATGCGCCCTCGACGATGGTGGTGGATGGCGCCCAGGTGAAGATCCTGGCCTGGTACGACAACGAATGGGGCTACGCCAACCGCATGGCGGAACTGGCCCGCAAAGTGGCCCGCAGTCTATAGAAACATCTCCCTTGGAGACCTGCCCATGACTTCTGTTTCGACGGCTCAAGCCTCTGCGGTTCGCAACTACGCCCTGGTTACAGCGGCCTATTGGGGGTTCACCATCACCGATGGCGCCATCCGCATGTTGGTGCTGCTGCACTTCCACAAGTTGGGCTTTACCCCGATCCAAATTGCCATGCTGTTTCTCTTCTACGAGATCTTCGGGGTGATTACCAACTTCCTGGGCGGCTGGATTGGATCCCTGTTTGGCCTGCGGCTGACCCTGTATGGGGGCATTGCCATCCAGATCTTCGGTTTGGTGATGCTGGGCGTGTTGAACATGCAGTGGCCGGTCTGGAGTCAGGTGGCCTACGTGATGACCGCCCAAGCTCTGGCCGGGATCGCCAAAGATCTCACCAAGATGAGCTCCAAAAGCGCCATCCGCCTGGTGGTGCCCAAAGAAGCGGAATCCCGCCTGTTTCGTTGGGTGGCTATGCTCACCGGATCCAAAAACGCCCTCAAGGGGGTGGGGTTCTTTGTGGGAGCGGCCCTGCTGCAGATCTTCACCGAAATCTACGGGGATCCCATGGGCTTCCGCATGGCCAACTTTGTCCAGGCGGGGGCGTTGGCTTTGATCTTCTGTTCGGGGGCGCTGCTGCCTGCAGACATGGGCAAAATCAAGGCCAAGATCCCCTTCAAGCGGCTGTTTTCCAAGAGCAGAGAGATCAACATCCTCTCGGCAGCTCGCTTTTTCCTGTTTGGGTCGCGGGATGTGTGGTTTGTGGTGGCCCTGCCGGTGTTTCTCTACGACAGCTTGGGCTGGACTTTTATGCAGGTGGGCAGTTACATGGCCATCTGGGTGATTGGCTATGGGTTCATTCAGTTTGTAGCGCCGCAACTGCTGGGTGGGGGTCGCCCTGGCCGTGCTCCCAAGGCCCGCACCATCCAGATTTGGACCTTCGTGCTGACGGCGGTGCCGGCGATCATTGCCACAGCCTTCATGGCCGGGCTGGCACCGGAGCTGGTGATCACCGGCGGCTTGATCCTGTTCGGGATCGTCTTTGCCTTCAATTCGGCAGTGCATTCCTACCTGGTGCTGGCCTACACGGAAGACGACGACGTAGCCCTCAATGTGGGCTTTTATTACATGGCTAATTCCGGCGGGCGGCTGTTGGGGACGGTAACTTCTGGGATCCTCTTCCAGTTCTACGGGTTGGAGGGCTGCCTTTGGTTTTCCACCCTTTTGATCTTGGCGGCATGGCTGTTCTCGTTGAAATTGCCGGATCCGAGCAAAACCCTGGTGGAGTGGGTGGTTAAGCCAGGGGATTGAAGATGGAGGGCTACCAGCCGAGATGATGCAGTCCGCTCAACCCAATCCACACATGGATGGGCAGGGAAAGAAGTCTGCGCTGCCGATGCAACTCAGCCCAAACAAGAGGCCCAACGATGAGATAGTAGAGGAGCAAGCAGCTTTTCCGGCAGCCTATGAGCCTGCGCATTGTTCCCACGACGCCCTTCCCTGGCCAGAGACCCGGCACCTCTGGCCTGCGCAAGCCGGTATCGGTGTTTCAGCAGCCCCACTACCTGGAAAACTTCGTCCAATCCATTTTTGATGTCCTAGAGGGATCCGCCGGCCAAACCCTGGTGGTGGGGGGAGATGGCCGCTACTACAACCGCGAGGCCATTCAGATCCTGCTCAAGATGGCAGCGGCCAACGGCATCGGGCGAGTCCTGGTGGGCCAAGGAGGGATCCTCTCCACGCCGGCGGTCTCCTGTCTCATCCGCAAGTACGGCGCCTACGGGGGGATCATCTTCTCTGCCAGCCACAACCCCGGCGGCCCCCAGGGGGATTTTGGCATTAAGTACAACATCGGCAACGGTGGCCCTGCCCCGGAGAAGGTGACCGAGGCCATTTACGCCCGCACCCAGCAGATCCGGGAGTACCGCATCCTGGAAGCTCCCGATGTCGATCTGGATCGCTTGGGCGAGCAACGGCTGGAATCCCTGACGGTGTCCGTCATCGACCCGGTGGCCGATTACTTGAGCCTGATGCAGCGTCTGTTCGATTTCGAGGCCATCCGCGACTACCTGGCTTCCGGGATCCGCATTGCCTTCGACGCCATGCACGCCGTCACCGGCCCCTATGCCCACGCCATTTTGCAGGGATCCCTGGGAGCGCCAGAGGGCAGTGTGCTCAACGGGCAGCCCCTGCCGGATTTTGGCGGCGGACACCCGGATCCTAACCTGGTGCATGCCCGCTCGTTGGTGGAACTGTTGTTTCGGGAAGATGGGCCGGACTTTGGTGCCGCTTCCGATGGGGATGGGGATCGCAACCTGATCCTGGGCCGTCAATTTTACGTGACCCCCAGCGACAGCTTGGCAGTGCTGGCAGCCAATGCCCACCGGGTACCCGGCTACCGAGAAGGGCTGGCGGGAATTGCCCGCTCCATGCCCACCAGCCAGGCAGCGGATCGGGTGGCGGCCAAGCTGGGGATCCCTTGCTACGAAACGCCTACCGGCTGGAAATTCTTCGGCAACCTGCTGGATGCGGGCAAAGTTACCCTCTGCGGGGAAGAGAGCTTCGGTACCGGATCCCACCACATCCGGGAAAAAGACGGGCTCTGGGCCGTCCTGTTTTGGCTGAACATTTTGGCCGTTCGACGGCAGCCGGTGCGGCAGATCGTGGAAGAGCACTGGCGCACCTATGGGCGCAACGTCTACTCCCGTCACGACTACGAGGGACTGCCGGTGGAGGTGGCCGAGGCGCTGATGGCAGACTTGCGACGCTCCCTGCCCGGGTGGGTGGGCCAGCGCCTGGGATCCCAGCTGGTGGCCTACGCTGACGACTTCAGCTACACCGATCCCGTAGACGGCAGCACCACCAGCCACCAAGGGATCCGCATTGGCTTTGAGGATGGATCCCGCATCATCTACCGGCTTTCTGGAACCGGCACCCACGGAGCCACCCTGCGGGTGTACCTGGAGCGATTGGAGCTGGATCCCGCCCGGCATGGCCTGGATCCCCAAGTGGCCTTGGCCGAACAGATTCAACTGGCCGATCACCTTGCCCAGATTCGCGCCCGCACCGGTCGGCAGCAGCCAGACGTCATCACCTAGCCCGCCGCAACAGTGGACAGGGAGCCTTCCCAGGGAAGCGGGGATCAGGGCCTGAGGCCATCCCAGCCGGTCGCGTCGGCGTCGCGGAGCAAAAAGGTGCCGATAGGGGAGGTGATGGGAGAGGTCAGTTGAAAATCTCCCCGCTCTTGGGTGAGGCCCACCGGGCGACTGGGGAAAGCCACCAGGATCCCTTCCAAGCGCAGTGACTCTGCTACCGGATCGTAGGCAAAGCGCAGCTCAAAATCCCGCAGGTCACGGCGAACTTCCACCCGGCGGATCCCTTCTTCCGTCAGGCCCAAGCGCAGCCGCCAGTGATTTTGCCATCGCGTGCCGAGGGTGGCATCCAGCTCCAGACCATAGGTAGAGATCTGGCCCAACCGGGGATCGTAAACCGCCTGCAGCGCATAGCTGATCCCCGGCTCATACACATCCAGGCCAGAGCGTTGATCCCGGTTAAATGTGGTGCTGCTGCGTCCCCGATATTCCAGACGAACGGGTTGGAGCTGTCCCTGGTTCAGGTCGTAGGCCGTCTGCAACTGAATGTTGAACAGATCAGGGGCGGTGCTCCAGGTGAAGTTGGCGTTGAGGGTATCCCACTTCTGGGTGATGAAGTCGTAGCCAAGGCTGGTGTCCAGGCGCACCAGGTTTTTCACCTCTGCCTGCAGCTCCTGCAAGTTGCGGGAGGCAATCGCTGCCAAATCCTCCGGGGTATCGTCGGGGAAGGTCAGGGCTATCGGCAGCTCGCCGGGCAGGTCATCTTCAAAGGCAATGTAGCCTGGGGGGACATTGGGCAGAAGATCGCGGGGCGTAAAGAAGCTGATGTTGGCATTGATGCGATCCACATCTTTAGGGCTGGTGGAGAGGGTTTGGAAGGGCACAGAATTGTTGCCGTAGAAGGTGCGGCTGTAGCGCAGGTCGATGGTATTCCAGTCGGCAGGTCTGAGACTGAGGCGAGGGTTGAGGCTGACGGTAGACTCCTGGTCAGGAGTGGAGTAGAGGACTTGGGTGTAATCGATAGAACCCGGCATGAAGGTGATCCAGGGAGCCGGTTGAATATCGTTGAACTGGAGGCTGGAGCGCAGCTCGTAGCGATTGAAAAAGTGGAGACCTGCCCCCACCTCTTGATCCGGCTGTTGCTCTTGAGTCAGGGTGAGGGCGCTGCTGAGGGCAATATCGGGCGTGATGCGAATGAGGTCGGGGTTAAAGGCCAGCTCGAAGTTGCGACGCGGCTCGTTGTCGCCATTGGAACTGCTGTAGGCACGGTAGGCCAGGCGATAGGTACCTCCCCAACCGGGTGGGGTCAGTTGAGTGCCCAGCGTCAACCGCGCATCGGCAAAGTCGGGGCCATCTTTGACGCTCACCCGCTGGTTGTAGTCCAAGCGCAGATCCGATTGCAGCCAATGCACGCCCCCGTAGCGCTGAGTGTGGCTGAGGGTGAGGGGGAAGCTGTAGATGCCCCGCTCCTGGGATCCGGTGCGGCTGATGTTGAGGGTGGTGGTGGAGAGATCCCCCTGAAAGGTGGCGTTGAGACGCAGATCGGCGTTGTCGTTGCGTCCGCCGGCAGGACGGTAGGTGTTGTCCAGGTTGAGGTTGAGCTGTCCCCGCAGTTGGCCTTCCTGCCCAAAGAGGTTGGCAGCGTAAAAGTCGAAGTTGTGGTCGATGCGGAAACGGCTGGAGAAGCGCTGTTGGTCAGCTTCGGTCACCAAGTAAAACTGGGCTCGCCCGTAGTTGACGCTGTCCGGGATGGGCAGGATGTAGTCATGCAAGAAACCAATGCCCACCCCTTTTTTCTGGATGGCATCCAGCCGCAGGCCGCCGAAGTTGTATTCGTCGAAGCGGTAGGCCCAACTGGATTTGACAAACACCCCCTCTGTCTCGCTGCGCCCCGGCAGCACCCATTGGTGATCTCGCAGGCTGTAGATGAACAGGGGGAAATAGGCGATCTGAAGGCCCGCCCGCAGATCCCCTGCTTCTGTCAGCTCGCCGCCGGCAAACACGCGGGCGTCGTAGACGATCACCCGGTCATCGGGAAACACCTCCACCCGATCCCCTTGCACGTAGTGGGTGATGGGTGGCTCTGGCGAGGTGGTGACGGTGGCTTTCTCGAAAAAGATCTGATCCCCCAAAATGGCGGTGGTCTCTTGGCTGCGCACAAAAACCTTGGTGCCCGGCTCCTCCCCCGGCAGAATGACCAGCGAGCTCTCAAATTGGGCGGTGCGACCGGGGATATCCAGATCCAAATTTCGCCCTTCGATTTGCCGGATCCCCCGCCCTTGGGGGCCAGGGGGCTGCTCCATGCGAAAAGGGCCCTCGCTGCGCAGGCGTCGCTCCCGCCGATAAAACAGCAGCCGGTCGCCGGTGATGCGGGTGCCGTCAGCCAGTTGGATCAAGGCGTTCCCCTCGGCAATGCCCAGGTCTTGTTCGGCGATGTAGCTGAGCACATCCCCACTCACGTTGATTTGATCCGGGTCGAGGGGGATTTGCCGCTGCGCGGTGGCCGAGAGTTGCTGGCGAATCTGGGATCCCTGGCTGCCGGTGCCAAGATTTTCTGCCGCTGAAACGGCATCTGCACCAGTGCCCAGATCCTGTAGGAGCGGGAACCGCTCCAGCAGCTGAGGAGCCAGGGGTGAGCCAGCGGTGGGGATAAAGGCTTCCGTTCCCCTTGGAGGGGATCCCGTCAGCCCCGACCCAGGGGTGGCCTCTGCCAACAGGACACCGCCCAAATCCAAGCTCCCACCGGCTTGGGAGATCAAGGGAGGAACCGTCGAAGCTGGGATCCGGTGCAACCTTGCCTCTGAACCAGCTTCACCTTGCAGTTGAGCCGTAGCCGGGTTCTCGGCATTGGGTGCCGAGGTGGGAGCAGGCAACTGCACAGTGTTGGTGGGGCGCAGCCAGGGTTGCTCTTCCACCTGCAGGGCTTCAGCCTGAGAAGTCATGGGCTGGGAAAGCCGAAGGGAGTTCAGGCTGGGAACTGCCGCGGTGGGCGTCGCCGGTGAAGGGGGTTGGGGAGAAGGTGTTGCCTGGGCCTGCTGCGCCTGTCGCCGAGCATGGGCTGCTGCCCCTTCGGCCAACAGCCGTTGTAGCCGCTGTCGGTTCAGTTCTTCTGGCGTGAGGGGCTTTTCAGGAGAGTTGGCAAGGGGAGGGGATCCAAAGTCTGAAACCGGGGCCGTAGGGGGTGGGGTTGCCGCAGTCAAGGCTGTAGCAGGCAGAGAAGATTGCGCCTCGGCCAAGGTGATGGGCTCCTCATCGGCGGCAGCCATCGGTTCTGGGCTGGAAGCCCGGCGGGCCAGTTGCAGGCGCTGAGCAAGTGTTTGCGCTGACCGAAAGCGCTGGTAGCCCTCCAGAGAGAACTCCGTCCCGCCGACGCCAACAGTGGGCAGGGGGTCCAACTGGGCGAAGACGGCCTCCCCCGTCCCCAACCACAGGGAGCCGCCCCAGCAAAGAGCCAACCACTTTGCCCAAGGGCTGAAGTCAGGGGGGAAGTTGCAGGATTTCACCGTAAAAACCGCCACAGTAAAGAAAGGCCTACCCCACCGAAAATCATATTCGGCAACCAGGCAGCCAGCCAGGGATCGATGTGCTCAACTCGACCCATCGCTCGTCCCAGGCTCATCAGTACATAGTAAATAAACACCAGAACAATCGCTAGCGCCACGCCGCCGTAGCGCCCCGTTTGCCGCACCGTTTGCAGGCCCAAGGGGGCAGCCACCAAGATGGCGAAAAAGCTGGCCAAAGGAATGGCGAACTTGAGGTGGTATTCCGTCAGGCAGCGGGCCACATCGGCAGAAGGGCGTTGCTCCGCTCGATATCGCTGGCACTGCTCCCACAGCTCCCCCGCCCGTTGCTCTTGGGGCACTTTTTCCGCGTACACCAGGCCCACCAGTTTGTTGACGATGTTTAACTCCATTTCTTCTACCTGGCCTTCGTAGTAGGTGCGCCCCTGCTCATCGTAACGACGGATCACCACGTCTCGCAGTTGCCACGATTGGCCCACCTGCTGCGCGGTTTGAGCGGAGATCACCTGCGGATAGCGCAGGTGGCCGGTCTCAGCTTTGCGATCCAGGATCAACAAATCCTGCATCAAGCCGGTCTTCGGGTCAATCGATCCGACATGAAACCAGAGATCATCATCCACCCGCACGATCTCTTCTGGATTAAACAAAAGAGCATCTTGAGCCAAGATGAGGTTCTTGTTCAGGATTTTCACCTTTTGGTTGGTTTCCGGCACAATCACTTCATTGGTCAACAGCGCCAAGCCGCTGATCAGCAGGCCAATACAGAGCACGGGGATAAACACTTTGCGATAGGGGATCCCAGCAGCACGCAGGGCGGTGATCTCGCTGTCGGCTCCCATTTTGCCCAGGGTGAGCAAGGTGGCAAAGAGGCCGGCAATGGGAAAGGTGACCACCAAAATGGCGGGCAAATTGAGGAGGAGAATGTGCAAAATGGTCAGGGGAGGGGCGCCCTTTTTCACCAGCAGATCGGTGTAGATAAAGAGCTGGTTGCCCAGCATCATCACCGTGCCCCCGGCCACCCCCAGAAAGAAGGGGCGGATCATCTCTTTGAAGAGATAAAACTCCAAAAAGGCAGCCCCCAATTTCAGGGATCCCCAAAAGCTGCCCGCTTGAGCAGGGGTTCTGCGCAGTTTGCCCTCGGCGAGTGGAGCCGTCATGACATCACCTCGGATCACAACCTCAGCCAAACCTGGACGATCAAAAACCACAGATGGCTCCCCGAGGGGGGATCCCATCAGAGGGCGTCGGTGATGCGAAACTGAAACATGCCCTGCTGTTGCCCGTCCCCTTCGACGGTGTATTCATCTTGTTTTATGTTCAGGGTAACCAGCTTGCCACTGAGGCGATTGGCACCCCGGCACATCTGATCCAGCGCGTTGCGGCCCGGCAGAGCTTGGGTGCTCTCCCCGGGAAGGCGGCCGACCTCTCCCCGATCGCAGAGCACCACAGGAGCCTGTTCGGCGCTGATTTTGAAAATTTGTTCTCGGTCAAAGTAATCGGCGCGATCCCCTTCGATGGCGCGGTTGGCCTGCACAATAACCACATTGCCAAAGAAGCGAGCATCGCCGCTGGCTTGGTCGATCTCCACCCGGTCGGCGTAGATCACCGTCGGCTGATCCACATCGGCCTGGGTCTCCGGGTTTTGTAGCCGCCGCGCCAGCCACTCCCCTTCGATCTGCTCGATCACCACCTCTCCCCGCAGCTCCACCTTTTCAGGGGTGATGGTGGCCTGGTTGGCCTTGGCCCTGCGCCCCCGCTGGATGAACTCGACGGCATCGCTAAACTCGGAAGTGCCGGTGCGGGAGTTGTAAACCAGGCGGGCAGCCCGCACCTCGGTTTCGGCTTGGCGCAGCTCCTCTGTCAGGGATCCCCCGCCGGGCGTGGGGGTAGAGGCAGCCATCTGCCGGTAAAGGACGTTGTCTTCAAAGAAGAAGATCTTGTCGCGGTGGTTGCCCTCCAGGCGGGCGGAGGTGAGCACCCGTCCGGGTTCTTCCAGGGTAACTCCTCCCGTCAACAGACTTTGGGATTCGCGGCGGCGGTAGGTGCCCTGGGCCGCCTGGATGATGGTTTCCCCCTGGCGGATCTCCAGGTTGCCTTCCCCTTGGGCAATTTGTGTGTTGCGGTCGTACGTGAGGCGGTCGGCAATGATGGTGACTTCTTGATCCTGTTGGTCTGGGGTCGCCTCCGGGCCGGGAGAGGCCTGGGCCAAGCGCAGATCGGCCAATAAGGGATCCCGGCTGCTGTCGCCGGCCACCTCTTGCAACACCACACCGCCGGAGAGAATGCTTTGGGCCTGCTGGCGCAGGTAGGTGCCTTGGGGAGCGCGAATCTCGATGCCGCGTTCGCGAATGCGCAGGTTCCCTTTCCCCTCGGCCACCTGGTTGGTGCGGTCGTAGGTGATCTGGTCGGCGGTGATGGTGGTGGAGGTGGGTGCCGAGCCGTTTGGGGGCAACACTATCAGCTTGCCCTGCTCGGCCCTGAGAAGGGCAAATTGAAAGTTAAACGAGCCAGAGCGGCCCTGCAACACCATTTCCCGGCCTTTGAGGGTGAACTCCGCGGGCACCTCGATGCGTTCTTCGGGGGTGACTCTCAGGGCGCTGGTCAAGAGCAGGCTGCCGTCGCCGCTCCTCACCTCCACCTCCTCATCCAAATACAGCTCGTCGGCGGTGGCATTGTAGCGGGCTCGCTTGGCCCGCCAAGTCATCTGCTCGCTGCTATCAAAAAAGGGATCCGGCACCCCTTCCTGTCGGTCGGCGCTTTCTCCGTAGAAGTAGCCGTGCGCCCCCTGCTCAAATACCTGTTGCCCGGCTGCCAGATCCACCTGCTCGGCGATCAGTCGCCACCGCTGATGGCCTCCCCGACGACCCAAGATATCTACCCTGCGGCTGACCGAGAGGGGCTGGTCGGGGGGAGGAGACTCCACCTTCACTTCTTCGATGTCGATCGACAAGGCCCAGCCCACCAAAGCAGCCAAGATGCTGCTCCCCAACAGCGCCACTCCCAGGTTGGAATTGAAGAATCGCCCCATCCTATTCTTGTTCTTGCTGCCGCCTCACCTCGACCCGAACCGATGACTCACCTCAGAGGCCATGCTCTGACCTAGCGCACTAGGCTGTAGCTTATCTCATTTTGCCGGCTGCACCGGAGGGATCCCGCGCACACCTAGCCTTAAGCCGACTTTTCAGCCTTCAGCCATAGCGGCTGAGGATGAACCCTAGCCCCAGAAACAGCCCCAGCCAAAAATGGAGACTGACGGCGATGAACTTGGAGTGGCTAATCCGCTGCGGCTGATCGTGATAGGTACCCAGCAGGCGGGAAAGCCGCACTGCAAACGGGATCCCGGCCAAACTCAGCAGTGTCCAAGCCGGAAAGATCCCCAGCCCCACAAACAGCAGCATCAAGGCAAAAAGGCTGCCGCAGAGCCAGGGGATGAGGCGGGCCGAGCGCAAGGTTCCCAGGCGGGCCACCGGCGAGCGCTTGCCACAGGCTAAGTCATCCTGCACTTGATGGAAATGGGAACAAAACAAGATCAAGCTGGTCGCCATCCCCACCACCAGTGAGGCTGCCAACCCCGGCAGCGACCAGGTCTGGCTTTGGCTGTAGTGGGCAGCCGAGACCGCCAGCGGCCCAAAGCTGAAAAAGCAGAGGATCTCCCCCAGGCCCTGGTAGCCCAGGCGCAGGGGCGGCCCTTGGTAGGCATAGCCCAGCCCACAGGCCACCAGCACCAACAGCAGCACCGTCGGATCCCATTGCCGCCAGCTCAGCCACAGGATCCCCAGCAGACCCAGGGCCAAAAAGGCATTCCCCACCCAAAACACCTGCCCCGGCTTGCCCGTCAGGTTGACCAGCGAGTGGAGTTTGTTTTTGTCCACCCCTGTCTGGGCATCGAACACGTCGTTGCTGATGTTGACCCAGGCCAAGATGCAGATGGCGGCTCCCCAAAACACCCCCAAAACCCCCAAGTCCAGCACCCCTGACTGGGCATAGGCAATGGCGGATCCCACCCAGATGGGCATGATCGCCACACTGTACATGGGGGGCTTAAGGGCAGCCATCCACAATTGCCGGCGGGAGGGGTCACTCCATGCGACCTCTGCTGGTGGCTGCACTTGGCCGACATCTGGATTCATGGGAGTTCTCCTTGGGAAGCAAGCCTGCTCTGGGGCCTGTCTCTGGATCTGTCTACAACCATCTGCTCTGTAGGGTAGAGCGCCTGAGAAAGCATCCCCCAGGATGCTAAGAAACTTTGCAGTCCGTGAAGAAGCTCCTCAGATCTGGCCCCCAGAAGCTCAGGCTGCCGGCCCTTCTCCTAATCTCTTATCCTAAAGTCATCTTCTGCCGGTCTCCATCGACGGGTGTCCTGTTTTCGGCCAAGGTGGGATCGTCTTCTTTTTCTTGCGCATGACCTCTTCTCTTTCCCCTTGGAATGCCCACGGTACGCTTGAGTGCCTGGAGTGGCCGAGAGCATGGCCGCCGACTCGCACTTCTACCTGGACGGACGAGGCGAGGGATCGGCGCCACTGGGATCCCTTCCTAACCGCCTGCCAACAGATGGCGCGGGCGCGGGGCGTGCCCCAAATCCTCAGCTTGTCGCAGCCCATCCCAGAGCTGGATCCGCTGGCGGTGCTGGCCCAGAGGCTGGGTTCGCTCCCCACAAACCGATTCCCGAGCTACTGTTATCTCTCCCACAAGGCCCACGGGGAAAGGGTGCGGGTGTTGGGATGGGGATCCCTGCGGCAGGTTGATCTCGCGGGAGAAGGGGGCTTGCGGGCGGCACGGAGCTTTGTAGAAGAGCTGCAGCCCCACGTCCATGCCGCTTGCATTGGCAGAACGGAGCCCTCGGAAGTGGGAAGATTCCCAGACAGCCGGCAGGAACGCCCCCTGTGTTTCTGTCGCCTTGGTTTCAGCCCCAGGAGTGATGGGGGGGCGGCGCTGGTTCTGCCGCGCTGGCAACTGTTGCAGGTGCCAGACTCCTGGGGATCCCTGACGGTAGCGCGGCTCAATCTGGAAATTGCTCCCGAAAGTGACCTAGCAGCTTTGGCCGGGCAGATCACCGCCTTTTTTGCCCAAATGGAGCGCCTTTCTCGATCCCCCTTGCCCTCGTGGGAATTGCAAGCTCCCGTGCCGGTGGAGGTGGAGGAAGCTGCCCTCTTGGGGCGCATCCAAAAAGCCCTGCAGGCGATTCGGGCGGGATTCTTAGAAAAGGTGGTGCTGGCAGAGGCTGTGGATCTGCACTTGCCTGCCTCGCCATCGATCCCGCCTCTGCTGGCTTATCTGGAAAAGCATCATCCCGATTGCAGCATCTTTGCCTTCGCCGCTCGCGCTACTCGGACGGAGTCCCTGGGGGCAGACAGGCGGGGGAGTTCGCCGGCCAGTCCTCTCCCTCTGACCCAAGAGGGGATCTCTCCCCAGGTTTTCTTGGGGGCCACCCCGGAGCGCTTGCTTTCCGTGTGGCAAGGCCGGGTGCAGATCGATGCCTTAGCCGGCTCCGCCGCCCGCGGCGCCACCCCTGTCCAGGATCGCCAGTTGGCCGAGGAGCTGCTCCGCAGCCCCAAAGACCGCCGCGAACACCAGTGGGTGGTGCGCTCGATCCGGGAGGCTCTGAGTCGGTTGGGAATGGATCCCTGCATTTCCCCGCAACCGCGGCTGCTCCGTCTAGCCAACATCCAGCATCTGCAAACCTTGATCGAGGCGGAGCTCCCCGCCGATGTACATCTGTTCGATCTGCTGGCCCAGCTCCACCCGACGGCAGCGGTGGGAGGGTATCCCCAACAGGCGGCGCTGCAGTGGCTAGAGCGGTTGGAACCCTTTGATCGCTCCAGCTATGCCGCTCCCTTGGGCTGGGTAGACTTACAGGGCAATGGCGAGTTTGTGGTGGGGATCCGCTCCGCCCTAATTCGGGGGAATTGGGCCCGCTTGTATGCCGGTGCCGGGATTGTGGCTGACTCCAACCCAGAGCAAGAGCTGGCCGAGATTCGTCTGAAGTTGCGCTCTCTGGTGCAGGCTCTGGCCTTGCGACCTGCAGCTCCTCCGCTCCCCAGCTTCTGAAGAGAGGGGATCAGGAAGATGTTTCTGCCGCCGCTGCGGGAGGTGGATACGAACCCCTCCACGAACAGCTACAGTGAGAAAGCCGGTCTTTGATTAGCCTCGGTGTCCTCTGCGGCATGGCGACCCTGAATCCCACCCATCCCCCTCGTATAGCCGGATCCCGCGCGCAAGTGGGGCTTTGGCCCGGCCTGATCCAGCACTATCGGGAATGGCTCCCCGTCAGCGCCAGCACACCTGTGGTCACGCTACATGAGGGCAACACGCCTCTGGTGCCTTCCCCGGCTTTGAGCCAACGGCTGGGGCGAGACTGTCAAGTTTACCTGAAGTTGGAGGGCCTCAACCCCACCGGTAGTTTCAAGGATCGGGGTATGACGATGGCCGTGTCCAAGGCCAAAGAGGCAGGGGCAGAGGCGATCATCTGCGCCAGCACCGGCAACACCTCGGCGGCGGCTGCTGCCTTTGCGGCCAAAGGAGGTCTGCGGGCCTATGTGCTGATCCCCGATGGCTACGTGGCCAAGGGCAAACTGGCCCAAACCCTGATGTACGGGGCCGAGATCATCGCCGTTCAAGGCAACTTCGACCAAGCGCTGGCTATGGTGCGGCAGCTGGCGGAAACCTACCCGGTGGCCCTGGTGAACTCGGTCAACCGCTTCCGCTTGGAAGGGCAGAAAACCGCCGCCTTCGAGGTGGTGGATGCTTTGGGGGATGCCCCCGATTGGCTCTGTATTCCGGTGGGCAACGCGGGCAACATCACGGCTTATTGGATGGGGTTTTGCCAGTACCGCCAGCAGGGCAAGGCTACCCGTCGCCCTCGTCTCTACGGCTTCGAGGCTGCCGGTGCTGCCCCCATGGTGTTGAACCGGGTGGTGGAACACCCAGAGACGGTGGCCACGGCCATTCGCATCGGCAATCCTGCCAGTTGGGTGAAGGCCAAGGCGGCAGTGCAGGTGAGCGGCGGTCAGGTGGATAGCGTCACCGACGAGGAGATTCTGGCAGCCTATCGTCTCCTGGCATCCGAAGAAGGGATCTTTTGCGAGCCGGCCAGCGCGGCCTCGGTGGCAGGATTGCTGAAATGGCGAGAGCAGGTGCCTGCTGGAGCACAGGTGGTGTGCGTGCTGACGGGCAATGGCCTTAAGGATCCGGACACGGCCAGCCACCAGGGATCCGCTCCTATCCACACCGGCGTTGTCCCTGAGCTGTCCGCTGTTGCTCGTCTGATGGGTTTCTAGCAGAAACCGCCCGCTGGTTAGGGTCAGCTAGAAATCGCAGGAGCCCCGCACTGTACCCGTAGGGTCAGTGTCGGGAG